>JBKJYG010000001.1:0-5175 GCA_046715905.1 Hyphomicrobiaceae bacterium
TGCTATAAGTGAGACCGTAGGACCGGGCAAGCAGCGATTTCTCTGGTCGTGATATGGCGGAGCTTGCTTCGCACCTCATCAGTGCGGCCAGATTGAGCAGGTCAGCGATCCGTGCGATCACCGGTCCCAAGCCAAGCCTGGAGCACGCCCATCCCGATGACGACGCCTCGAAACGTGTGCCGTTGCCTTTCGCAGTCCGTCGGACGCGGACGTCCCTGGGCCGCGCAAGTTGATGCTTCATTCAGGCACGAGCGCGTGCGGTCCCGTCCTCGGCTCTGCCCTTGCGATCGGTGGCTCCGCCCATGAGTGGCGAAGAACCCGTGCCGATTGTGGTCGACGACGGCGAGATCGGAGAGCGGCTGGATCGGATCATGACCGCTCGCCTTGCCGGCATGTCGCGGTCCAGGGCGCAGGCGCTCATTCGGGGCGGCGCCGTCCACCTCGCGGGTGCGGCGATCGGCAACCCGGGCCATCGGGCCAAAGCTGCCGAAACGTATCGCGTCAGCCTCCCTGCGCCGGAGCCGGCCACGCCCGTGCCCGAGGCTATCCCTCTTGCCGTGGTCTACGAGGATGACGACCTGATTGTTGTCGATAAGCCGGCCGGCATGGTCGTTCATCCCGCAGCGGGCCACGCGCGCGGGACGCTGGTGAACGCGCTGTTGGCGCATTGCGGCGCGAGCTTGTCCGGCATCGGCGGCGTGAAGCGGCCGGGATTCGTGCATCGTTTGGATAAGGGCACGTCCGGTCTCATCGTGGTGGCGAAGACGGATCTGGCTCACCAGGGCTTGGCCGAGCAATTCGCATCCCATGGACGCGATGGGCGCCTGCTCCGCCGCTATCAGGCCCTTGTATGGGGACCCTTCGAGCGAAAAGCGGGCCTGATTGATGCGGCACTCGAGCGCAGCCGTTCCGAGCGCACGCGAATCTCCGTTTCCCGTCGATCAGAAGCGCGCCACGCCATCACGCATTACCAGGTCCGCGACACGTTTCGCGACGCCCGCGGATTGCCGGCCGCAAATCTGGTCGAGCTTGCCCTGGAAACGGGGCGAACGCATCAGATCCGGGTCCATCTCGAACACATCGGCCATCCCGTGCTCGGCGATCCGATCTACGGCTTGCGCTTCCAGGCCAGCGCCAGCCGGCTGACTCCGGAGGCCCAGACGGCTCTCGCGCGGCTCGGACGCCAAGCCCTGCACGCGACGGAACTTGGCTTTGAGCATCCACGCCTGGGCAAGCGGCTCGAATTTCGATCGGCCCTGCCGACCGATATCAGCGTTGTCATAGAGGCACTTCGGCAAGCGCCGGCACGGCCCATCATTGCACCGTCCGGGAAAGGCCGGGGGGGGAGGGCTTGAGCACCGGCAGCTCGCGCAGGCCGCTCAGCGTGTGGTCGGCTTGGCCCCGCTCAGGCCCTTGGCTGCCATGGCACTGGCGATCTCATCGAGAATGGCCGGATCGTCGATCGTGGCCGGCATGGTCCAGCTCTCGCCATCGGCAATCTGGCGCATGGTCCCGCGCAAAATTTTCCCCGAGCGCGTTTTGGGCAGACGATTGACGGTCATTACGGTTTTAAGGGCAGCCACGGCGCCAATTTCGCCGCGTACCAAGGCCAGGACCTCGGCCTCGATCTCCGCAGAATCCCGATTGACGCCCGAATTCAGCACGATGAGACCCGCGGGAACTTGACCTTTCAGGTCATCGGCAATGCCGATCACCGCGCATTCGCCGACGTCCTTGTGTTGGGAGACCACCTCTTCCATTTGCCCCGTCGAGAGCCGATGGCCTGCGACGTTGATCACGTCATCGGTCCGGGCCATGACATAGATGTAGCCGTCAGCGTCCATATAGCCCGCATCCGATGTCGTGTAGTAGCCCGGGAACTCCGACAGATAACTGTTGCGGAAGCGCTCGTCATTGGCCCACAGCGTCGGCAGGCATGAGGGCGGCAAGGGCAGTTTGATCGCCAGCGTCCCAGGCTCGCCGGCAGCGACGGGATGGCCCCGTTCGTCGATAGCCTCGAGCGTGTAGCCTGGCATGGGCACGCCTGGCGACCCATACTTGACCGGGAGCTGCCCGAGACCGACCGGGTTGCCGGCGATCGGCCAGCCGGTCTCCGTCTGCCACCAATGGTCGAGCACCGGCACGCCAAGCTGCGCCTCGGCCCACTTGATGGTTTCAGAATCGGCGCGCTCGCCGGCCAGGAACAAAGTGCGGAAGGCGCTCAGATCATAACGGCGGATGTGATCGCCTTTGGGATCGTCGCGTTTGATCGCCCTGAACGCGGTTGGCGCCGTGAACATGGCGGCCACCTTGTGGTCGGCGATCACCCGCCAAAATGCGCCCGCATCGGGCGTCCCAACGGGTTTGCCCTCGTACAGGATCGACGTGGCGCCAGCCAGCAATGGCGCATAGACGATGTAGGAGTGGCCGACCACCCAGCCCACATCCGATGCGGCCCAGAACACCTCACCAGGGTCAATTCCATAGTGGTTCTTCATCGACCAGTGCAGTGCCACCATGTGCCCGCCGTTGTCCCGGACGACGCCTTTGGGAGCGCCTGTCGTTCCCGACGTATAGAGGATGTAGAGCGGATCGGTGGCCTTCACCGGCACACACTCAGCCTTGCGGCCGTTTTGTCGGGCATCGGCCATGGCGGCGGCCCAGTCTTGGTCGCGCCCCGCCATCAGGGTCGCCTTCTCCATCGAGCGCTGCACGATGAGCGTGGCCTTCGGCTTGTGGCGGGCAAGCTCGATGGCCTTATCCAGCAGTGGCTTATAGGGGATAATGCGCGCCGTCTCGATGCCGCAGCTCGCCGACAGGATTGCAACGGGCTGGCAGTCATCGATGCGGGTCGCTAGCTCGTTGGCCGCAAACCCGCCGAACACGACGGAATGGATGGCGCCGATGCGCGCGCAGGCGAGCATCGCAATGGCGGCCTCGGGCATCATCGGCAGATAGATGATCACCCGGTCGCCTTTCCGCACGCCCAGGTCTTCCAGCACTCCGCCGAGGGTCGCCACCTCCTCCGTCAGCTCGGCATACGTGTACGTGCGGACCGTTTTCGTAACCGGGCTATCGTAGATCAGCGCTGCTTGGTCGCCGCGCCCGCCCAGCACGTGGCGGTCGAGGCAATTGTAGGCGGTGTTTCATTCCGCACCCGTAAACCAGCGGCCGTAAATTCCAGCTTTGGCATCGAACGCTTTGTCCCAAGGCTTGATCCAGTCAATCGCGCCCGCCGCCTCGGCCCAAAAGGCTTCAGGGTCGTTCTGCCAGGTGGCGTAGACTTCCCTGTAACGGCTCATGATGCTCTCCCATTCATTCCCGCGAGTGCCAGCTGACTGGCCACCGGGCGCTCGCCCGGTTTGAGCATTCCGGCCAGGACGTCGCAAGAGCAAACGCGATGGGCCGGCGCAACGCGCGGTCGGCGGGTCAGTGTTTCTTCAGCACGATCAGGGCATCGGCGGCCGCAAGCCCTTGCCCAGCCGGTCGCACGAACACGGGATTGATGTCCATCTCCTTGAGACGCCCGCCAAGCGCCATTGCCATCCGCGAGACCTCGACCAGCGTGCGGGCGAGAGCTTCCTTGTCGGCGGCGGGTTTGCCGCGGTAGCCATCGAACAGCCTTGCGGCCTTCAGTTCGGCGATCATGTCCCGTGCGGTTTCCAAATCGAAGGGTGCGATCCGGAACGAGAGATCCTTCAGCACTTCGGTCAGCACGCCCCCCAGCCCTACGGCAACAGCCGGGCCGAAACTCGCGTCATTCAAGACGCCGATCAGAACTTCAAGCCCGGCGGCCATTTCAGATACGAGCACGCCGTCAATCGCGGCGTCGGCACGGAAGTTTCGTGCGCTGGCTATCACCTCCGCCACAGCCTTGGGGAGATCGGCCGCCGCGACGCCCAGGCGGACGCCGCCTGCCTCGGTCTTATGAGCAATGTCGCGGGACACGACTTTGACGGCGAACGGCCCGGTCAGTTGGTGCACTGCTGCCAGGGGATCGGCGCCGGCCGGAACCAGCACCTCGCGGGTGGTCGGAATGCCGAAGGCCTGCAGCACGGCTTTGCTTTCGACCTCCGACAAGGTGACGTCGCCGGCAGGGAGCTCGACGCGCACGGTGGATGCGGTTGGCGATTGGCGGGGCAACAGTCGGCGCTGGTCTTCGGCAAAGCGTGCCAGCGTGGCCGCAGCCTTGGCCCCGCGAGCCGGTGTCGGCAGGAACGGCACGCCCGCGTCCAGCAGGGTCTTCCAGGCCTCCTCGGATTTAGATTTGCGTCCTGACCAAACCACTTGCACCGGCTTGTCGGTCTTCAGCGCGGCCGCCGCGATCGCCTCCGCGGCTTTCGCCGCCCCGACGCCGGGGAGCGAGGCCAGCAGCACCGAGAGCTGATCGATGCCCGGATCGGCCAGCACGATATCGAGGGTGGTCGTGAACATGGCCGGGTCGTTGATGACAGCGGCCGTCGTATCGGCTGGATTGTCGGCCGACCCGAACGACGGAATGATCTCGCGCAAGGCTTTGACGGTCGGCTCGGCAAAGGCTGGCAGAACGAGGCCCTCCTTGACTGCCCGGTCTGCAAATACAATGCCTGAGCCGCCTGAGATCGACAGCACGCCGATGGCGCGTCCCTTGGGCCAGCGGCGGGGAGCGGCGACCTTCGCGAAGTCCACGATCTCCTCGACATCCTGCACCTCGATGAGGCCGGATTGCCGAAACGCGGCCTGGTAAAGATCGTAATTCCCGGTCATGTTAGCTGTATGCGATGCGGCAGCCTTCGTGCCGGCCTCGGTCTGCGCACCCTTCCAGATCAACACCGGCTTGCCCGTGGTCAACGATTTCCGACCCACGTCGAGCAGCGCACGCGGGTTGGGCGTACCCTCCATGTAGGCAAATGCCAGATTGGTGCCCGGATCGTCCAAGAACGCCGACAACAGCTCCGGCATGGTGATATCGGTCTCGTTGCCGGTCGATACGACGTGTCGAAAGCCGATGCCTTGCGCCTCAGCGAGATTGACAACCGCGTAGCCAAAGCCGCCGGATTGGAACGCGCACGACACGGACCCTTGCATCAGCTCGGTCTCGCTGGCGACGCTGCCGAAGACGCACCACATCCGCGAGGGCACCGACAGGGCACCCTGGCAATTGGGGCCGATCAAACGCACCCCGCTGTCCTGGCA
>JBKJYG010000002.1:0-4696 GCA_046715905.1 Hyphomicrobiaceae bacterium
GGACAAGGCGCACGTCGAACGTTCGGTGGCCCACAACGACACCTGGCTCGCGTGGACGACCGCCGAGGTGGCCAAGCTGGGGCTGGAGGTCACCGCGAGCACGGGGAATTTCATTCTGATCCACTTCCCCAAGGACGATACCGCAGCCGGAGCGGCCGCAGCCGATGCCTATCTGAAGTCGAAAGCCATTATCTTGCGCCGCGTGGCGGGGTATGGTCTGCCCGACGCGCTGCGCATGACCATCGGCACCGAGGAGGAGAACCGGGCCGTGGTCGACGCCTTGGCCGAGTTCACCCAGGCGCGCTTGTCATGAGCGCCGGCCCATTTCAACGCGTGGCGCTGCTGGGCATCGGCCTCATTGGCTCCTCCATCAGCCGCGCCGCACGACGCGCGGGGCTCGCCCGGTCGATCGTCGGTTTCGCCCCCACGGCGGCCACCCGCGCGACGGCTTTGCAGTTGGGGCTCATCGACGAAGCGTTCACCAGCGCGTCCCAGGCGGTCGAAGGTGCCGATCTCGTCATCCTGTGCGCGCCGGTGGGCAGCTACGGCACGCTGTCCAAGGCCATCGGGCCGCACCTTGCGCCCGGCGCCATTCTCACCGATGTCGGATCGGTCAAGGGCGCCGTCGTCCGTGATGTTACCCCGCACCTGCCGGCCCACGTCCACTTCATTCCCGGACACCCGATCGCGGGGACGGAGCACTCCGGTCCGGCTTCGGGCTTTGCCGAGCTGTTCGATGGCCGGTGGTGCATTCTGACCCCGCCCGCCGACTGCGATGCCTCAGCACTGGCTCGGCTCCAAGCGTTCTGGATCGCCCTTGGATCCAACGTCGAGATCATGGATGCCGACCATCACGATAGGGTTCTGGCCATCACCAGCCACGTGCCCCACCTCATCGCCTTCAACATCGTCAACACGGCCGCCCACTTGGAACGGGTGACAGCGTCGGAGGTCATCAAGTTCTCTGCCGGAGGCTTCCGCGATTTCACCCGCATTGCGGCCTCCGACCCGACCATGTGGCGCGACGTCTTCCTCAACAACAGGACGGCGGTCATCGAAATGCTGGGCCGCTTCTCCGAAGATCTGATCGCGCTGCAGCGCTCGATCCGGTATGGCGAGGGTGACGCGTTATTCCGGCTGTTTGCGGAAGCGCGCGAAGTCCGGCGGGGCATCATTGAAGCCGGCCAGGATACCGCTGCTCCCGATTTCGGACGCCCGCACGGCAAAGGCGCCCCGACGCCGGACGGGCCCGAACCGGCCAGCCCCAGGCCCGCAGTTGAACGCTGATCCGCGCATGCAAGGCACCGCGGATGACTTATGGATTTTCGGCTACGGTTCGCTGATGTGGCGGCCCGAGTTCACATATCTCGAACGAACACCCGCGACCGTGGTCGGCCTTCACCGCGCGCTCTGCATCGTCTCGACGCATCATCGCGGACAACCTCGGCGACCGGGTCTCGTGCTTGGCCTCGATCAGGGCGGCCAGTGCCGGGGGATCGCCTACCGCGTCGCTCCACAGCTCGCTCGAGCCACGGTGGCTTATCTGCGGCAGCGGGAGTTGATCTATGGCGTCTATCGCGAGACGGTCGTGCCTGCCACGATCCTGCGGGACGGCGAGGCTGGAGAAGTCGCCACCCTGACCTTCGTGGCGGAGCGCGCGCATCCCAACTACGCCGGTCGCCTGGCTTTGAGCGAGCAGGCACGCATCATCCAGGCAGCCCGCGGGCGATCGGGAAGCAATGCGGAGTACCTGATCAGCACTGTGCGGCACTTGCAGGAGCTTGGCATTCGCGAGCGCGCGCTGGAGCGGCTTGTCGGGCTCGCAGCCGGGCACGCCGCTCACCGCGCCTGTGCGCGCGGCCTGCGATCGAGCGTCACCGCCATGCAGAGATCGTGGTCGGCCAAGCAGCGGCCTTCGCGGCATGTAAAAAGCGGCGATCAACGCCGCTTTTCCTATCGTTTGCGTCTCACCGGGCAGACCCCGACGTAGACATTGCCAGGGGTCCGGCGCTCGGCGCACTAAACCTTCTCGACGCGAGCCTTCATGCTTCGCCGTTCACCGCCCTTGCGACCAGCTTCAGCGGCGCGCTGCGGGTCGCGAGCGAAGTTGCCACGACTTTCCGCGCCACCCTTGCGCCCGGCCGCGGCCGCCAGCTCGGGATTCTTGGAGAAGCTTCTTTTTTCAGCCGGAACGCTTTGGCCGCCCTTCTGGCCCGCTAACGCGGCCAAGGCTGGGTCTCTCGAAAAGCTGCGTTTTTCTGGTGGCACGCTGCCACCGCCTCGTCGCGCAATACTGCGCCGCTTCTCCACGTCCATCGATGCAAATCCGCGATTAGACACACCCTGCTTCACGTCCATGAGACCACACCTTTACATCCAAAGAGGCCGACGCGATGGAACACATCGCTTCGGCAACGCAGCTACTCACTCAAACTTCGTTTGACCCACTCGATCGCACTCAGTCAACTTGCGGCACGCTTGTTGACTTTGCTTTCGGCGATCTGCGTCAGCTTCTTGTCGGCCATTTTTTCTTCGTCGAGCGTTTGCTGTAGGACATTGGCGCAGTCCTCACGCCCCAATTGCTTCGCCCACGCAATGAGCGAGCCGTAACGCGTCATCTCATAATGCTCGACGGCCTGCGCGGCTCCGATGATCGCGGCATCAAGAACCGCTTTATCAGCGACCTCGCCGGTCACGTCGTCGGCTTCCTCGATGATCCCGTCGATTGCTGGGCAATTCACCGACTTGGCCTTCTGCCCGATCATCTGAAAAACGTTCTCCAACCGCGTCACGTGATTTTCTGTTTCGCGCAAATGAGATTCCAAACCGCTCTTCAACTGCTTGTCGCTGGCCTTGGAAATCATCTCCGGGAGAGATTTGACAATCTTGTTTTCTGCGTAATAGACGTCCTGCAGAGTATGGACGAAAAGATCGTCCATGGTTTTGATGTCACTCGTAAACAGACCCATCGTCAGTCCTTTCTCGTGGGGTTGCCGGTCTCTTGGGATTGCTGGTAGTGACCACGCGTCTCGACCGACCGCGGCCCGGCAAATAACCTGACCCTCGCTGCAGTAGGGCGAAGCTGGGCTCGATTGGTCATTGTCGTGTTGTCGGTCCTGAAGGCCCGGATTATGCGAACCGCGGCGCTAGAGCCTGTGCAACCCGACCAGGGGTATTCAGTTCCGCACTCAAAGCCATGTTTATACGGCGCTTTCCCATACGAAAATGCCACGTGGACGGATGCTTTTTGTGCAAGGTCGGGTGCGGAATTCCGATCTGCACACGCCCGTTTCCGCTTCAGCGTGGGTTGCATCGACGGCTAAGAGGAGGCTGAAGCGCAACGGGTGGCGGGTTTAACAGGCCTGATCGGCTTATTCCGGCATGGCCGGCACGCGGGTTGAATTCAACGGGAAGAGCCTTTGAAACTCACTTTCGGGCACGCCATAAAATCCCCGCGATTTTCTTTCGAGTCCGGCTCGATCGAGGATTTTGATACATCCGCGCGAGGTCTCGATCAGGGATGCAGCTTGAAGATGTTGCAGCGCGATCGTGACGCCGGCTCTGCGCACGCCCAGCATGAGGGACATGAATTCATGCGTAATGAAAAGATCGTCGTTGGGCAGACGGTCGCGCGCCATCAAGAGCCACCGACAAAGCCTTTCCTCAATGCGGCCCCGCGCATTAGCCAGTGCGGTCTGGCTTGATTGTACCGCGAACGCATGAGCATACGCCAGGAAACACGCCATCATCGTCCGACTCTGGACCATCACGGCTCGAAGTGCGTCGACCTCGATACTGAGCGCGGCGCCCTTGGCTTGCACGAACGTTTCATCGGGTGTGCGGTCCACGCCCAACACGATGGCGCGGCCGGTCATGCCTTCATTGCCGATCAGGCCCACTTCCGTTCGATGGTCGGCATTCTCGCTGGTCCGCGCCACCACCGACGCAATTCCGGATTCGATGAAGTAAACTTCACGGATGCGCCGATTGGATATCTCGAGGCGCTGGCGGAGCTTGAGCTGGACGCGCTCGAGATTCGGACTGAGGAGATCAAAATCAGCCGATGAGAGACTAGCGATTAGTCGATTGCACGAGTGTCCCTTTTGGGCAGACGCTTGCAGCGTCCCGGTCTCGGTCATAAAGCACCCAAGGCTGAAAGCAGAATTCTCGTTTCTAAATTCGTCATCCGTTTGAAGAACTGGACAAAATTTTGGTGGGGAAGTTCGTACACGTTAATGACCGAATATGGGTGCGGGTACGAATTAGCACAAGTGAAAATTTCCGACGATTTACGCGCCTTTGAGCGTTTTTATTGTCAGATTATTTAAAGGCGCGGAATGGAAACCATTCAATCCACGATCCGCATCACCGCCTCGATTTCGACCGTCATGCCATTGGGCAGCGATCCCATGCCGACGGCCGATCGGGCATGCCGGCCGCGATCGCCCAGCACAGCGACGAAGAGATCAGAGCAGCCGTTGATCACTTTGGGCTGATCGCCAAAGTCGGGCACGCCGTTGACCATGCCGAGCACCTTCACAATTTCCACGCGCGCGAGATCCCCGGCTGCGCTCTTGGCCGCGGCAAGCAAGCCCAGTCCGACCAGCCGCGCGTGCTCGTAGGCTTGCTCGACGGTGATGTCCCGGCCGACCTTGCCGGTATGATACGTGCCGTCTGGTTTGCGGGGACCCTGTCC
>JBKJYG010000003.1:0-3394 GCA_046715905.1 Hyphomicrobiaceae bacterium
TTGCCAGTTCGGCCCGCACGGCGTTAAGCAGAGCGGGTTGCGGCGACATTGATCGCCAGGAGGATGCGCCGCCGTGCACGCCGATTGCCTTATTGTAGCCGCGGGTCGGGGATCGCGCATGGGACCCGGCGCCGGCCCCAAGCAATTCGCCTCCCTCGATGGTCAGCCGCTGCTCGCCTGGGCCGCACGCCCGTTCGCCCAGCACCCCCGGGTCAACCGCATCCAAGTTGTCATCCACGCCGACGACGCCGAACTTTACCGCCAAGCCGTGTCGATCATCGGCTCCGACAAGCTTTTGCCACCCGTGGCTGGTGGCAGCACACGTCAGGCGTCTGTGCTGGCGGGGCTGGAAGCGCTTGCCGGCGAGCCCCCTGCCCTTGTGGTGATCCACGACGCCGCCCGGCCGTTCGTCGAGGGTGTTCTGCTTGATCGTCTGTTGATGTCTCTAGCCGACCATGTGGTCGGCGTCATCCCGGGCGTCCCCGTGGTCGATACGCTGAAGCGAGCCGATGCTCGCGGTCTCGTCGCGGGAACCGTCGATCGACGCAATCTCTGGCGCGCGCAGACGCCGCAACTGTTCCGATTCTCAGCCCTTCTGAAAGCGCATCGGGATGCCAGCGCGGGTGCCGTCGAGCATACCGACGACTCGGCGCTGGTCGAAGCCGCTGGTCATGCCGTCGCTCTCGTGATGGGATCGGAGGTCAATCGCAAGGTCACCACCGCCGATGATCTCGCCGAGGCGCAGCGCCGCGTGGCCGAAACCGGGGCTGGAAGTGGCGGGCCGCCCGATGTGCGCACCGGCACTGGCTTCGACGTACATCGCTTCGCGCCGGGCGATCGCGTGTGGCTCGGGGGCGTGGCCATTTCCCACACGCATAAACTTGAGGGCCACTCGGACGCGGATGTGGTGCTGCACGCCCTGACGGACGCACTTCTGGGCGCCATCGGCGACGGCGACATCGGGGAGCACTTTCCGCCGGGCGATACGCGCTGGAAGGGCGCGGCGTCGCAGCTTTTCCTTGCCGATGCCGCGGCTCGGGTGCGGGCCAGAGGCGGCCGCATCGGCAACGTCGACGTGACGATCCTGTGCGAAGCGCCCCGCATCGGCCCGTATCGCGAGGCGATGCGGAGCACCATCGCCGGGATCTTGGGCATCGACACCTCCAGGGTGGGCGTCAAGGCCACAACGACGGAGGGCCTCGGGTTCACCGGCCGCCGCGAAGGGATCGCGGCGATGGCGACAGCGACCGTCATCCTAGGCTGAGCCCGCCGCGTGACGCGCCACATCGCCTTTGTGTGACCCGAACTCCGACGTGGCCAACCAAGTCGCTCAAATTCGCGCTTTTCTTGCTCCCCTGGGCCGAATCGTAGCAAGGCTTGTCGTAGCTCCACGAGCCACTCTGGGGAGGCTCCTATGAATATCATGTCACCGCCGGTCAAAGGCACGCCCTTGGACCTTGAAGCGATCGCCGCCAGTACCATGGAAGCGTGTATCGCCACCCGTGTCCGGCAGCTCAGCCGGATCATCACGCGCGTCTACGACGATGCGCTGCGTAGCCATAAGATCACGGCCAGTCAGTTCACGCTGCTGAACCAACTGGCGCAAACCGACGGCATCACCGCCGCCGAGATCGGCTTGGAACTGGATATCGAGAAGTCGACCTTGTCTCGCAACTTAAAGCGGTTGCTGGCCTTGGGCCACATTACCATGGACCCACCCGCCGGTCGGCGCGGCCGGGGTCTCCACCTGACGCCGAAAGGGCAATCCGTCACCCGGGATGCTTATCCCGTATGGCAGGGAGCGCAGAAGCGGGCCGTCGATGTCATGGGCAAGGACAGCCGCGCGAGGCTGGACACACTCTTGACGGAGGCGGAGAAGCTCACCCCCGCCTGAGCATTTGCTCAAGCCGCTGCTCGACGATAGATTGCAACCGCGCCCAGCGAGCTGTGGCGCGGTTTTGCTTGTGGTGATGACGTCATGCCGTTCAGTCCTGAGCTTCTGCACGATGCCACCCAGCTGCTCGAGAGGTTGAGAAAGCTCGGGATCCGAATCGCCACCGCAGAAAGTTGTACCGGCGGTTTGATTGCGGCGGTGCTGACCGAAATTCCCGGCTCGTCCGATGTGGTGGATCGTGGTTTCGTGACCTACTCGAACGAGGCCAAGATCGAGCTGTTGGGCGTGCCGGATGGGCTCATTTCAGGATTTGGCGCCGTCAGTCCGGAGGTTGCGATCGCCATGGCCGAGGGAGCGCTTCGCGAAGCGCGGGCGACAGTTGCCGTGGCCGTCACCGGTGTTGCGGGGCCCGGCGGGGGCACCGCCGACAAGCCCGTCGGTCTTGTGCATCTCGCGGCAGCGCACTCAGGCAAACTGACCGTGCATGAGGAGTGCCGCTTCGGCGATCGTTCGCGCGCCGACATTCGCATGCTCACCGTTGCGCAGGCATTCAGGCTCGTCCGTGGATGCTTGTGAGGGGCTGGGGAGCGCGTGTGCTAACTCAAAGAGGTCACCGCGCCGGCAGGTCCAGATGTTGCGCGCGGGCCGTAGACCGTTCCCGCTCGCGTCTCGAAGGCTTCCGCGAAGCGCCGGAACGCTTGCTCGAACATCGCACCAACCAGGATCTGCAGCACGATCGATTTGAACCCGTACGAAATCGAAAACCGGACGTCCGTGCCGCTCGAAGCAACCGGCGTTGCCTCCCGGGCGCCCGTGACCGGAACGAAACTCCAGTCATTCTCCAGATATTGGAACGGGCCTTCGACCAGCCGCGTCGAGACACGCAAGCGTGTCCGGTCGAGGATGATCCGGCTGGTGAACTTTTCCCGAATCGCTTTGTATCCGACGGTCATCACGGCGAGTATTGTCTCGGTGTCCCCGTGGTGCTCACGGCTGAGGACGCGCAAGCTTTCGCACAGCGGCAGGAACTGGGGATAGGATTCCACGTCCGCCACCAGCGCATACATTTGGCGGGGCGTGAACCTGACGCGGCGGGTTGTCTCAAAGCTCGGCATAAGTTCCCGACCTCAGGCAAGCGACTTCAGGCGCGCGGCCTTCAGTTTCGCGAAATCGGCATCGGCGTGGTAGCTCGAACGGGTCAGCGGGCTCGCCGATACCAGCAGGAACCCTTTCGCCATTGCGATCCGCTCATAGGCCTTGAACGCGTCCGGCGTGACAAAAGATTTGACCTCGGCGTGCTTGCGCGTTGGCTGCAGATACTGGCCGATGGTCAGGAAATCGACATCCGCGCTGCGCAGATCGTCCATCACTTGCAGGACCTCGTCCCGGGTCTCGCCTAAACCCACCATGATTCCTGACTTGGTGAAGGTGGACCGATCGAGCTCCTTGACGCGCTGCAGCAGCCGAAGCGAATGGAAATATCGAGCCCCCGGCCTGATG
>JBKJYG010000004.1:0-4235 GCA_046715905.1 Hyphomicrobiaceae bacterium
CTCGCGCCCGCCCCTGTCAAGTTGTTCAGTAGCTTAGAGTAGGTCCGCTGGGCGCCGCTTATCCGTGGTGTCGATGCGTAACTGACCCTCTGCGTAACGCCCGGGCTCTGTCGAGCTCAAGGCAGCGTCGCGTCCATCAGTACAGTCCCAGTCCAGTCCTCAGTTCCAGTCGTGTCTGTGTTCGTCGCCGGCTCAGTCGAGCGGCCGCTGGTGTGTGCTTCAGTGCGCGCGCGGCTCCTCGTTGCGTCGGACCGGTCGGAGTCTGCAGTTTTGCAGATCTCTGTCGCGAATCTGCGAGGAGAAAAGCATATCATGAGTTGGACCGATGAGAGGGTCGAACTTCTCAAGAAGCTATGGACCGAAGGTTTGAGCGCGAGTCAGATCGCGGGTCGCCTCGGCATCGTCACGCGCAACGCCGTGATCGGCAAAGTTCACCGCCTCGGCCTTTCGGGGCGTGCAACCACATCGCGCATGAAAAATAATCGCCCACGTCCCCGCGAGGTGTTGGCGAAACGTTTGAGCAAGCCGCGCTTTGTCCAAGGCGGCAATACCGCGCTGCGCGCCTTGTATCAGTCTGATGCAGAGCCGTATGTGGCCCCGTTCGAGGAGGTCGTCATCCCGCTCGCGCAGCGCAAAACGATCGAGACGTTGGGCGAAACCAGTTGCCGTTGGCCGATTGGGGATCCGCAAGAGGCCGATTTTCATTTCTGCGGCCATGCCAAGATCACCGGGCTGCCGTACTGTGAGGTTCACGCGCGACGGGCGTTTCAGCCTCCCCAAGCCCGCCGCGGGGCTGGCCCAGTCAGGCGCGAAATCGCGCGCAGCGATCCCACCCTGCTGAACGCAAGCCGTTCTGCGTCGGAGCTCACGCCCTCGGAAACGCATAAAACCTCATCGCCTGCGGAGCAGGCCGAGGTGTGATCCAATGAGTGTGGATTGACGGAGCTTGGGCTGAAGCGCGAGGAGCGTTTCAGCCCTTTTTCGTGCGCGGCGCGGGATGGTTCGCCTCACCTCAGTCCGTATGCGCCGGTGTCATACGCGCTTCACAAAACTGGGCTTAACCACCTCACATTGAGGCTGACGCGTCGCGTCTTGCAGATGCGGGCTTCAAGTCAGATGAGGTTGGAATGCGCAAACTGATCAAAGCCGCATGCGGATTAGGGATGGGTGCTGCCGTATCGTTGGCCGCTCTACCAGCTTTCGCCGCCGATATTTCCGGCGCCGGCGCGACGTTTCCCTACCCGATTTATGCGAAGTGGGCCGATACCTACAAGAAAGAGACCGGCAACGGTTTGAATTATCAATCGATCGGCTCGGGCGGCGGTATCAAGCAGATCCAAGCCAAGACGGTAACGTTTGGTGCCACTGATCAGCCCCTCAAGACCGAGCAGCTTGAGAAGGATGGCCTCGTCCAATGGCCGATGGTCATCGGCGGCGTCGTTCCGGTGGTCAATCTGGACGGCATCAAACCCGGAGAACTGGTATTCGACGGCCCGACGATTGCCGCGATCTATCTCGGGCAGATCAAGTCCTGGGATGACGACAAGATCAAGAAATTGAATCCGTCGGTAAAGCTGCCAAGTCAAGCGATCGTCGTCGTGCGCCGCGCGGACGGCTCGGGGACCACCTTCCTGTGGACCGACTACCTGGCGAAGGTCAGCCCTGACTGGAAATCCAAGGTGGGCGTCAACACGTCGGTCGAATGGCCTGTTGGCATCGGCGCCAAGGGCAACGAAGGCGTAGCCAACAACGTGTTGCAGACCAAAGGCGCGGTAGGATACGTGGAATTCGCGTATGCCAAGCAAAACAAGATGGTGCACTCGCGCATGGTCAACGGCGCCGGCAAACCCGTCGAGCCAAGCCTTGCCTCGTTCCAAGCCGCCGCCGCTTCGGCCAAATGGGATCCATCGACCGGCTTTGGCGAAATCCTCACCGATCAGCCAGGGGATGCCTCCTGGCCGCTTGCAGGCGCGACGTTCATCCTGATGCCAAAAAAGCCTTCTGACCCGGCAGCAGCGAGTATTGCCCTCAAATTCTTCACCTGGGCGTTTGAAAAGGGCGACCAGATGGCGTCCGAGCTTGACTACGTGCCGATGCCAGACAATGTCGTCGCGCTGGTGAAAAAAGATTGGTCGAAGATTACCGACGCGGCCGGCAAGCCGGTCATGTAGCCGTCGGCGTCTGACCCGTCTGCGAATGGAGAGGTGGCACCGCGGCCGGGGCGGTGCCACCCGCTCGTCTGCACGGGACCAAGCGATAAGGTAGCAGTCTGTATCGGCCTGGCGTGGACGTTGAGCACATGACGACGGTCGCGATCACAACAAGCAGGCAGCGGGCCTTGTCCCGTTTGCGCCGTGGCGACGTGGTGTTCCGGAATGTCACTTATGCGGCTGCGCTGTTCGTGCTCGTCGTGCTCGGGGCTGTTGGGGTTTCCCTGGTCATCGGGGCTTGGCCGGCCATCAGGGCGTTCGGTCCAGGGTTTCTCGTCAGCCAGTCCTGGAATCCCGTCACCGAAAATTTTGGCGGACTGGCGCCGATCTACGGGACGATTGTAACATCGCTCATTGCAATGCTGATCGCCGTCCCGATCGGGATGGGTACCGCAATCTTCCTGACTGAATCATGCCCTCAGGTGCTACGCCGCCCGATCGGGACCGCGATCGAGCTGCTGGCCGGCATTCCCAGCATTATCTACGGCATCTGGGGCTTGTTTGTGCTCGCGCCGGTGCTGCAGACGACCGTCCAGCCGGCACTGATCGGGACCTTTGGTTCGCTTCCTGTGTTGTCGTCGCTGTTCGAAGGCCCACCCTACGGCATCGGCGTTTTGACGGCATCGCTCATATTGTCCATCATGGTGCTGCCGTTTATCACCGCCGTCAGCCGGGACGTGTTTGAAACGGTTCCACCAGCCCTCAAAGAGGCGGCCTATGGGCTCGGCTGCACAACCTGGGAAGTGGTGCGCAACGTCGTCATCCCGCAAACGCGCATCGGCCTCGTCGGCGGTATTATGCTCGGCCTCGGACGCGCGCTGGGCGAGACCATGGCGGTGACGTTCGTGATCGGCAATGCGCACAAGATTTCCCCTTCGCTGCTTGCGCCGGGCACCACGATTTCGGCGACCATCGCCAACGAATTCACAGAAGCGATCGGGGATCTCTACACCTCATCGTTGTTTCTGCTGGCGCTGATCCTTTTCCTCATTACGCTCGTGGTGCTGACGGCTGCACGGTATCTCTTGTGGCAGCTCGACAAAAATTCGAGAGGCTGATCTCCGCATGTCATCTCTGGCTGCCAAAGCCGCAAGCCTCAGCATCCGCCGCAGACGCAACCGCGTCGCGCTTGGCGCCTGCTGGATTGCAACGCTGATCGGTCTGGCGTGCCTCTTTCTCGTGCTCGGAACACTGATGGTCAAAGGTGTGTCGGGCCTCAATTCTCAGGTCTTCACCAGCATGACACCGCCGCCCGGCAGCGATGGCGGACTGCTCAATGCCATTGTCGGCAGCCTCATCATGACAACGCTGGCCGTGGTGATGGGAACCCCGATCGGAATATTGGCGGGCACCTACCTGGCCGAGTATGGCCGCCATGACAGGCTGTCGATTGTCGTCCGCTTCATAAACGACATTCTGCTCAGCGCGCCCTCGATCGTGATCGGCCTTTTCGTGTACACGATTGCCGTCGCGCCACTGCGGCACTTTTCGGGCCTGGCCGGCGCGATCAGCCTTGCCTTGATTGTCATTCCCGTGGTGATCCGAACCACCGAAGACATGCTGCGGTTGGTGCCTGATCAGTTGCGCGAAGCCGCCGTATCGGTCGGTATGCCGCAGTCGGTGATGATCCGGAATATTGCCTACAAGGCCGCGCGCGCCGGCATGCTGACGGGCGTGCTGCTGGCCATCGCGCGCATCAGCGGCGAGACGGCGCCGCTTCTGTTCACAGCCCTGAACAATCAGTTCTGGAGTGTCGATCTCAATGCGCCAATGGCCAGTCTGCCCGCGGTGATTTTCCAGTTCGCGCTCTCGCCCTACGCCAACTGGCAGCAGCTCGCCTGGACGGGGGCCATGCTGATCACGGTAGCCGTACTGGGCCTCAGTATCGTGGCGAGGGTCATCAGCCACAAAGCGTCTTGAAGGAAACACCCGAGGGACCGGCCGTCACTATGGTCGCAGCAACGTCCTTATTCCAGCGTGTTGGAAACGGGAGCCGTCAGCGACCAGCGCAACCCGTCCCGTGCG
>JBKJYG010000005.1:0-4195 GCA_046715905.1 Hyphomicrobiaceae bacterium
CGTGGGCTCGGTGATGTTTATAAGAGACAGGCGTCGCAAGGTTATCGCCACGTTCAAAAGTGTCGGGGCCTCGAGCCGGCAAATTTTGATCGTACATCTCGTCCAGGTCATGGTCATCACCGTGATAGGCATTGTGATCGGCTTGGGTTTGGGACTGCTGATCCCGGTGGCGCTGGATGCCCTTGTCGGCGATGCGCTGCCGATCCGGGCCGAATTCATGGTGCGGCCGGCGAGCTTTGCCGTGGCGGCGCTCTATGGTTTGCTCGTGGCCCTGCTGTTCATTCTATGGCCGCTGGGCTGCGCCGATCAGGTGCGAGCGAGCGTCCTCTTTCGCGATGAAGTCGCGCCGATGCGCGTCTGGCCGCGCTGGCCGATCATGGCCGCCACGATTGCATCCGGCGGGGGACTGCTCGCCTTGGCTCTCGCGACATCGGAGTCGCAGCGTCTCACCTTCTACTTTTGTGGGGGCCTGATCGCTATTTTCGCGGTATTCATGGGGCTTGGCTCGCTGCTGACTTGGATGGCTCGCAGGCTGCCGCGGCCCAGGATGCCGGAACTGGCGCTGGCCTTGGGTAGCATCGGGGCTCCCGGAGGACTGACGCAGACCGTGGTTCTCTCGCTGGGTACGGGGCTGTCTTTGCTCGTAGCGGTGGCACTCGTCGATGCCTCGATCGTTGACGAGCTGCAAAGCCGGTTGCCGCGTAACTCGCCCAATTTTTTCGTGCTCGATGTGCCTAAATCCGAGATCGAGGCCTTTACCCGGACGGTGCGTGACACAGCGCCGCGGGCCCATATCAATCAAGCCCCGATGCTCCGTGGGCGTATCGTCAAGCTCGGCGACGTTGCGGCCGAGAACGTTCGCATTGCTCCGGAAGCGCAATGGGTTCTGTCGGGCGATCGTGGGCTGACCTATGCAGCCGATGTACCCGAAGGGTCGTCGGTGACGGCTGGTCAATGGTGGCCGAAGGACTACGCCGGCGACCCGCTGGTGTCCTTCGAAGCCGAATTGGGCCGTCAGCTCGGGCTCAAGGTCGGCGACAGCATCACCGTCAACGTGCTCGGCCGTAATATCACGGCGCAAGTGGCGAATTTCCGGGAGGTCCGGTGGGAGAGCCTTGCCATCAACTTCGTAATGGTGTTTTCGCCGAACACCCTAGAGGCGGCGCCGGGTAATCTTCTCGCGACCATTGCTTTGCCCAGCTCCGCCAGCCTGGCCGATGAAGCAAGATTGGAACGGAGGCTCGGTCAGGAGTACCCGGCCGTGACCGCAATCCGAGTTAAGGATGCCATTAACGCGTTCAACAAGGTGTTCGAGCGCATCATGGTGGCTGTCCGGGTCGCTGGAGGCATCACCTTGCTGGCCGGCGCCTTGGTCTTGGCGGGAGCCGTCGCGACTGCGCAACGCCGGCGGATCGTGCAAGCCGTCATCCTACGCACGCTTGGGGGAACGCGACGGCGGATCCTGACTATTCATGCGGTCGAGTATGGCTTGCTGGCCATGATGACGGCCGCCTGCGCTACAATACTGGGCAGCATGGCTGCCTATATAACGTTACGTTTTGTCATGGATGTTCCATTTTTGTTCTCTTTGTCGGCTGTCGCGCAAGCCTTGCTGCTTGCCGTGTCGGTGATGTTCATCATCGGCGCTGCCGGCACGGTGCGTGTTCTGCAGGCGAGGCCGATGGCTCATCTCCGGACGGAATAATTCTTCGAGTGAACAGCTCGACGGGATGACTGTCCTTGAAAACAGTGGAACTTAGAGGCATATTACGCCCGTGTGTCGCGGCAGCTCCGTTCTGTCGAACCGACGCACGAGAGGTACAAAGGGACCCCTAAAATGGCTTTTCTTCCGAATCGCTATCCGCAGGCTGGCACTGTTCCGCGCACGGGCGCGGTTACGGTCGACGAGGGCCTGCGGACGCACATGCTCCGCGTCTACAACTATCTGGCCGGCGGCATCGGTTTGGCGGGTGTGATCGCTTACGTCATCTTTTCAATGTCGGTGACTACAGATCCCAACCTGGCCGTTGCCACTCTACGGAATGGCGTTAAGGTGACATCGTTCGGCCGCGCCCTGTTTGGCTCCGGTTGGATCATGGCCCTTCAGTTCGCGCCTTTGATCCTGATGCTGGGCCTGATGTTCGTCGGGCAAAGGTTAAGTGTCGCGGGCACGCATGCCGCTTACTGGGCGCTCGTCACTTTGATTGGCGCTTCGCTGTCGACGGTGTTCATCATCTACAAGCTCGGGTCCATAACCCAGGTGTTTGGGATTACCGCACTCTCGTTCGCGGCTCTGAGCCTTTGGGGCTACACGACCAAGCGCGACCTGTCCGGCATGGGCGCGTTCCTGTTCATGGGCGTGGTGGGCATCATCCTGGCCGGTCTGGCTAACATCTGGTTCCAGTCGAGTGCGCTTCAGTTTGCGATCTCGGTCATCGGGCTCTTGGTGTTTGCCGGGCTTACTGCTTACGATACCCAGCGCATCAAGGACGAATATTACATGATGGCTGGCGACGTGGTCGCGATGAGCAAAGCCGCCGTGTGGGGAGCACTGTCGTTGTTCCTCGACTTCGTGAACATGTTCCAGTTCCTCCTGTCGCTGATGGGAAATCGAGAGTAAGCACGGACGCTTCGTAATGGAGAGCCCCGCATCGGCAACGATGCGGGGCTCTTGCGTTGAGGGATCCTCTTACTCTGCGTTGACGCGTCCCCGGACGACGTGAGCTACCTTAAAACAGCTGCCAGCTCATTGAGTCTTGCAAGAACTTAGGTGCGGCCTAGCCTTCGACCAGGTGCAGTCGCTTCTCGAGCACGGATAGAACCTGCCTCAGCTCGTGGCCCCGCTTCAGGATCAGGCCGGTGGACGAGATCACGCTGAAGGCACCCTGCCTGCGCGCGTTCTTCGGCCATTTCTCGATGCGATACAGCGGCCATTCGCTGGTGCGGCGGAACACCGAGAAGATGGCCTTCTCGCGTCCGAGATCAATGGCGTAATCACGCCATTCTCCGCAGGCGACTTTGCGGCCATAGAGGCTGAGGATCTCGCTTAACTCGCGCCGGTCGAAGGAGGTCTGCGAAGGGTTGAGGGGAGGGGATGAGCCAGCTCCGCGCTGGCCGGGCGCCGCGGGTGTCACAATGCGCGGCCTGAATTTTATCGGATCGGTATCACTCAAGAGCGCCTCGCTTTCGCGTTTGAGACGGCAAGTTTACGACAACCGTTGCTGCTTGCAATGCCGAACCGCAGGCCCATCATACAAACCTTGAGAATGCCGCGTTTCAATCCTCGCGCTGCCGCATTTTTGGTTAGGCTGATCGTCGTTCCGGTCCGGTCTTGCTTGCAACCTGGAAATCAGCCC
Organism: Hyphomicrobiaceae bacterium; assembly: GCA_046715905.1. Classification (GTDB taxonomy): domain Bacteria; phylum Pseudomonadota; class Alphaproteobacteria; order Rhizobiales; family Hyphomicrobiaceae. Next base: position 3,357 of record JBKJYG010000005.1, read on the forward strand.
CCCAGCCCCTTCTGGGCTGCCGAGCGAGACCGGACCGTTTCATTAGTGTGTTGCCAGCGACGTATTCCGGCCCCCCCGCCTGCATGGCCGTGCGCCATGGGCTCTGCGCCGCAACAGGCCTTCATTGCGCGGCGCTTGATTTGCTTGGCAACAGGCGCGTAAATCCCGGCCGGTTCCGATTTGATCCGACTGGAGACCCGCATGGCTGCCGAGCCCGCCCCGCCTCAGGCCAATCATCCTTTCCAGGCCGAAGTTTCCCGCCTGCTGCAGCTCATGGTGCACTCGGTCTATACCGAGAAGGAGATCTTTCTCCGAGAGCTGATTTCAAATGCTTCCGACGCTTGCGACAAGCTTCGCTACGAAGCCATCGCCAATCCGGAATTGCTGGGTGAGGACAGCCGGCTTCGGGTCACCATCGCCTCCGATCAGGCCGGCAAGCGGCTGACCGTCACCGATAACGGCATCGGCATGAGCGATGGCGAGCTCGTCGACAACCTCGGCACGATCGCACGGTCGGGCACGAAAGCCTTCCTCGATCGAATCGACACCGACGCTGGTAGCTCGACGTCGCTGATTGGGCAGTTCGGGGTCGGTTTCTACTCCGCCTTCATGGTCGCCGACCGCATCGAGGTGTTCAGCCGCAAGGCCGGCGATGAGGCAACCTGGATCTGGACTTCAGACGGCATGAGTGGGTTCGAGATCAGGCGGGCGGAGCCGGATCGAACCCTCCCGAGTCATCGCGGCACGTCCGTCATTTTGACTCTCAATGCCGAATCGCAATCCTTCCTCGAAGCGGGCGAGATCGAGCGCATCGTCCACACCTACTCCGATCACATTCT
>JBKJYG010000006.1:0-3339 GCA_046715905.1 Hyphomicrobiaceae bacterium
CCTCGAAGACGAGAAGCAATGCATCCTCGTGATCATCGGGGCGACGCCGGAAGGCAAGAAAGAACTCGTCGGGTTCACCGATGGCGCAAGGGAAAGTGCCAACGACTGGCGCGATCTTCTGCTTGATCTGAAGCGGCGCGGGCTCGACGTGCAACCGGAGCTGATGATCGCCGACGGCGCGCTCGGCTTCTGGAAGGCTGCCGGTGAAGTGTGGCCGAAGACGCGCGAGCAACGTTGTTGGGTGCACAAGACCGCGAACGTATTGAACAGGCTGCCGAAGAGCCAGCAGCCGAAGGCCAAACGCGCATTGCAGGAGATCTGGATGGCCGAGACGAAGGTCGCAGCCGAAGCCGCGTTCGACGCCTTCGTCGAGAGCTACGCGCTGAAATATGAGAAGGCTGCCGAGTGCCTCGCCAAGGATCGCGACACGCTGCTGGCCTTCTACGACTTCCCCGCCGAGCACTGGAAACACTTGCGCACGACCAACCCGATCGAGAGCACCTTCGCGACCGTGCGCCACCGCACCATCCGATCGAAGGGATGTCTCTCGAACAGGACCGCGCTCGCCATGGTGTTCAAGCTGGTCGAGGGGGCGCAGAAAAGCTGGAGACGTCTCGACGGACACACCCAGTTGCCAAAGCTGTGTGAAGTTCGCCGACGGACTGGACGTCATCGCCAAGATGATGGACCGTCAGCCCGCAACCGCCGCCGCCTGACCGATCAGGCCGTCACCAAGATTTGGCGATAGCTCAAATCGGCAGCGCGCCCGACTGTCAACAATCCTGTATTACCAAATGGAGGCAATTATGGCTGGCAGAGACTGGTCAATAGAGGCCACTACATGGAAATTTGCAGCTGCGATCTAGGCTGCCCGTGCGAGTCGATGGCGCCGCCGACCAAGGGGTATTGCGAGGGCCTCGTTGCCTTCCAGATCGAAAAAGGTCACTGCGATGGCGTCAGCCTGGATGGCATCAAGGTCGTGGCCACGTTCTATTTCCCCAGGGCCATCCATCACGGCGATGGGCACATGCAGCCCATCCTCGGTGACAACCTTAACGACAAGCAGAAGGATGCAATCTTTTACATCCTGAGTGGCGCGGACCAGACAGTCGGCACCATGTTCCAGATCTTCAGTGTGATCGTGAAGCAGATCCACGAGCCCATCTTCACGAACATTGACTTCGAGTGGGACATCAAGGCGCGCAAGGCCCGCATCGATGTGCCCAACCTGCTCAAGGCGCGCAGCGAGCCTATCCGCAACCCCGTCACCGATACAGACCACCGCATGGTCACAGTCCTGCCGGACGGCTGGGTATTCCACGAGGCCGAGAACGCTGCCGGCACTTCCAAGAACCTCGCCGATCTGAAATTTGATCTCAATCAAAGTCACAGCTCGCTCGCCTACGTGGCGTGGGGACCAAACGGCCTAAAGTACAATCTCGACGAGTCCCGCAAACGCTTCCCGCTCTACTGACGTCGCAGGAGTCTGCGCGATGTCCTCGCAAGCGAATGCGCTGGAGCGATTGTTGATGAGGGACAGGACGATCGTGATCGTCGCCCTTTCCCTGGTCGTGCTGGCGAGCTGGCTGTACCTTCTGGCCGGCGCTGGCACGGGCATGAATACCATCGCCATGACTTCGTGGCGGATGGCGCTCGGGCTTGCTAGAATCGATGGCTATGCCGATCGAATGGAGCCTCACCTATGCTTGTGTGATGTTCGTCATGTGGTGGATCATGATGATCGCCATGATGCTCCCGAGCGCCACGCCGATGATCCTGCTGCATGCCAAGGTCGACCGGCAGGCACGATCACGTGCAGGAGAGGCGCCGACACTGTTGCCGACAGCTGCCTTCACACTTGGATATCTGGTGGCTTGGGCTGGCTTCAGCGCCTTGGCAACAGGGCTGAAGTTGGCCTTCGAGAAGCTCGGCGTGCTTTCGCCGATGATGATGAACTCGACCAACCAGATTTTTGCCGGCATCGTTCTCCTTTTTGCTGGCCTTTGGCAGCTCACGCCCATCAAGCAGGCCTGCCTCAGGCACTGTCGCGGTCCAATCCAGTTCCTGTCGCAGAACTGGCGGCCCGGGCCCTCTGGCGCGTTAATAATGGGGTTGCACCACGGCGCCTATTGCTTGGGCTGTTGCTGGGGTCTGATGGCGATTCTTTTTTTCGGCGGCATCATGAACCTCTACTGGATCATTCTATTGACCGTGTTGGTGCTGGCCGAGAAGCTGCTGCCGGTTGGGCGGAGCTTCAGCCGTGCGACAGGTGGGATGCTGACGGTATGGGGGCTGAGCTACTTGGTGAGGGCCACTGTGTAACTCTATAGCTCGGCTCAGAATTACCGCGCCCGAATGCCGAAGATTCCGGTCTCAGCAGTCATCGCGTGCGCGGCGCCGGAGGAGACATTTCGGCACGACGTGGTGCATGACCGTTTGATTAAATACCAAAAGTCGGCAACAGACTTTGCTCTGGGGGTGACCTAGCAGGCTGTTGAACTTGCGCCCGCGTTGGCAGCTTATTCTCAGACCATGCTCCCGGCGACAGAGTTTTTTGTCTTCTTGGGGTCGCCGGTCAATCCGCTCGGGTTTGTTGGCTCACGCTACCGCCAGCAGCCTCGGCATGCGGATCAGATTGTAGGCGGCCATCGCGAACGTGAACATGAACATGAATCGCACGCGCGCCAGCCCCCGCACTTTGACCTTCGCCAGGCCGGCGATGGTCTTGCCCCAGCCGAAGGCCTCCTCGACCAGCTTGCGTTTGCGCTGGCTCACCTTGTAGGCCTCGTGCCGCGTCGTGCGGCCGTCGACGGCCGAGCCCTTGATCCTGCTCGCCACGTGCGGCGTCACGCATTTCTGGCGGAGGCTCGTGACGAAGTCGGAGGCATCGTAACCTTTGTCGGCGACCAGCGAGGCCGGATGGCTCTTGCCTTTGCGGAACAACTTGGCATCGGGGTCCGTCTTGCTTTCGTGCGTGTCGTTGGTGCGCTTCTCGCGGTGAAAATCACGCTCGCCGTTGCGTCCCGGCCCAGGCGGCTCATCCCATCCATCCTTGGCGCGGAAGCTCTTGAGGCTGGCCCACGCCTCCACCAGCGTGCCATCCACCGAGAAGTGATCGTCCGACAGGAACCGCTTGACTTGTCGGTGGCGCAGCACGGCTTCGAGGAACTTCGCGGCCACGTCGGCGTCGAGCAGACGGTCGCGGTTCTTCGAGAACTTAGAATGATCCCAGACGGGGTCATCGATACCCAGGCCGACGAGCCAGCGGAACAGCAGGTTGTAGTCGATCTGCTCCATCAATTGCCGCTCGGAGCGGACCGAGTAGAAGGCCTGCAGCAG
>JBKJYG010000007.1:0-7535 GCA_046715905.1 Hyphomicrobiaceae bacterium
TGTCGGCAAGACGGTCGCTGTCCCGACACATCGTCCCCGCCGCGCTCGATGCGGGACGTTTCGCCCGGCGGTGATCCGACGACAGAACCCTCGCGATTTGCACCCAATCGACATACAATCAGCCGCCACCAACGAAAGATCTGTCATGACCCGCATCGGCTTCCGGAGCGTCAACGTCTTGCGCCTTGCGCTTTGCGCGACACTGGCGGGCGTGGCCGGCCCACACACAGCGTCCGCGGTGGATAGCACCGTCACGACCACGGCGCCCGACCTGACTACGGTTCGAGCCATGATCAAGGCCCGTGAGTTCGCGGCGGCGATCGCCGAACTGAAGACGATGGCCAATACGGCACAGCACGCCGACGTGTACAATCTTCTCGGGTTTTCATTCCGAAAATCCGGAGACTACAAAACGGCGGCGACTTATTATGCCAAGGCGCTGGACTTCGATCCCGATCACAAGGGGGCGCTGGAATATCAGGGCGAAATGTTTGTCGAGACCGGCCGGGTTGACGAGGCGCGCCAGAACCTCGCCAAGCTCGCGAGGCTGTGCCCGCAAGGCTGTGAGGAGCGCGAGGATCTGGAGAAGGCCATTGCCGCAGCACCTCCGCGCGAGACACCCAAGGCGAACTGAGACGCGTCACGCCAAGCGCCCGTTAGGAACGCCCGAAGGCTTCAATCGCCAGACGCTGGTTTGCTTGATTTCGGCATCTTCGAGTTCGCGCGTCACGGGCACGCGATACTCCCCAATGGCCTCGAACCGGTCAACCGGGAAATAACTCCGTCCGGGGTCGCCGATCAACACCCGCGCTCCTTGCGCCGCCGCGGCCTCGATGAATGCGAGGACTTTTTGCGCCAACGGGCGCTCGTAGAACAGGTCACCCACAAGAATGGTGTCAAACCGGCCGGGGGGCGTGTCCAAAAGATCCTCCGACATGGTGCCGATTGCGACCCCGTTGAGGTGCGCGTTGAGGCCAATGGCGGCAACCGCGATTGGATCCACGTCGGCTGCGAGAACGGCCTGCGCGTTGCTGCGTGCCGCTGCAATCGCGGTCAATCCGGAACCCGATCCCAGGTCAAGCACCGTGCGGCCGGCGACGGTTTGTGGGTTGTCGATCAGGTAGCGCGCGAGGGCTTGCCCGCCGGCCCAGGCGAAAGCCCAGAACGGAGGCGGCAAGTTGATCTCACCCAGCTCCTCCTCGGTCCGACGCCAGATCGGCAACGATTCCTCGGCCAGATACAGCTCGATTTCGGGCACCAGCGGAGGCGCGAGCCGGCGCGTGTTGGCAACGATGAATGAGGCCCAGTCGCGAACCGGATGGTTCGGCTCCGGTCTCATCGCGGTCCCGGCCCGGAAGCGCGCGTGCGGCTGTTCGCGATGTGCGGCCCGTGTGAAGCGCGACGGTCCGAGCGTGCGTCATGGCCGTGATGCAGCCGCCACACGCGCGCCTTTTCGCAATCGAAGTCCAACAGCTCGGGCGTCAGCGGCGCCTCGTATTCGGCCATCAGCTCGAAAGCGAGCGGCGGCCGGCGCGCGGTGGTCCGGTCGGCCATGATCACGCGCCGGCGCTGCGCTGCCAGAAGCTCGAGCCAGCCCGCCATGCGCATCGCAAGCTCGGGCTCGTAGACGAGGTCAGCGACCAGCACGACATCGGCCTGGGGCGTCACGCCCAGCACGTCGAGGGTGGTCGTTGCAACCTCGACGTCGTTGATCCGGGCGTTGGCTTTGATGGCGATTGCCGCCATCGGGTCGATGTCGGCGGCAAACGCTTCGGCGGCGCCAGCCTTCATGGCGGCGATGGCCGCGATGCCCGAACCCGAGCCGACGTCCAGCACCTTGAGGCCGCGCACCTCGTCGGGATGATCGAGAATATAGCGTGCGAGGGCCTGTCCTCCGGGCCAGGCGAAGGCCCAATAGGGTTGCAGGAAATCCCCCGCGCGACGGACCTGCTCGGCCGCCTGGAAAATCCGCTGCGGATGGACGGCAAGCTGCAGCCGCACCTCGGGAACGAGCGCCACGCGCGTCGCCGTGGTCGCCTGGATGACGAACTCACCAGGGTCCGTTGCAATCATCATGCGGGGTTGTGGCTCACTTGGCTTTGCCAGCCCGTCTTTGCGCCGTCCGCTTGCCCGGCACACCGACATCGGCGTCCGTGAGCCCAGCCATGCGCAGAACCTCGGCCCATTCGTCCGGCCGTACCGGCTGCACGGACAAGCGCATCGATGTCACCAGCGCCATCTGCGCCAGCTTGGGATTGGCCTTGACCTCGACCAGCGAGACGGGACGGGGCACGGCGCGTACGGCTCTGACGCTGACGCATTCCCACGTGCCGGTGGCGTCGCTGGAGTCCGGGTGAATGAGGCGGCTCACCTCGCAGATGCCGACGATCTCCTTGCCTTCGTTAGAATGGTAGAAGAAGGCGAGATCGCCAAGCTCCATCTCGCGCATGTTGTTGCGCGCCTGGTAGCTGCGCACGCCGTCCCAGGATTCGCCGGACTTGCCGCGCGCGACCAGCATCTCCCACGAAAAGCTGTCAGGCTCGGACTTGAGGAGCCAGAAATGCGGGTTGCGGGAGACCACGCTGACGGGCGCGGGCGCAGGAGCTTTGCTGGCTGGCTTCTTCGGCATGGTCACGAACCCGATGTGGCGCAATGGCCTGCAACGTATAGATCACGAGCGCCGTGACAAGTCCCGCCGATACGCCTCAGTTCCCGATCCAAGGCAGGGCGGATGAAGTCTACTCCTCGGGGTCTCACAAGATGAACTTCGACAGATCGGCATTCTTGGCCAGATCGCCGACTTTCGAGAGGACGTAGGACCCATCGATGGTGACCGACTGTCCGTCGCGATCGGACGCCTCGAAGGAAATCTCGTCGAGCACGCGTTCGATGACCGTTTGCAGACGGCGGGCGCCGATATTTTCCACCGTGCTGTTCACCTGCACGGCGATGTCGGCCAATGCATCGATGCCGTCCTCGGTGAAATCGAGCGTCAGCCCCTCGGTTTTCATCAACGCCACGTACTGCTTGATCAGGCTGGCCTCGGGCTCGGTCAGGATGCGCCGATAATCGGAGCGGGTGAGTGGCTTCAACTCGACCCGGATCGGAAGCCGCCCCTGCAACTCGGGAAGGAGATCGGAGGGCTTGGCCAGGTGGAAGGCACCCGAGGCTATAAACAGCACGTGGTCGGTCTTGACAGGTCCATACTTGGTGGACACCGTCGTGCCTTCGATCAGCGGCAGCAGATCACGCTGTACGCCTTCGCGAGACACGTCGGCGCCCGAGCGCCCTGCCTCGCTGCGTGAGCAGATCTTGTCGATCTCGTCGAGGAACACGATGCCGTCGTTCTCGACCGCGCGCACGGCTTCCTGGGTGAGCTGCTCGGAGTCCAGGAGCTTGTCGCTTTCCTGCTGCATCAGAAGGTCGTGACTCTGCCCCACAGTCATGAGGCGCGGCTTGGTGCGCTGGCCCAACGCCTTGCCCAGCATATCGCCGATGTTGAGCATGCCGACCTGTCCACCCGGCACATCGAACGTTGGAAACGACGGCGATGTGTCCGTGACCTGAACCTCGATCGTCTTCTCGTTGAGCTCGCCCGCGCGCAGTTGCCGGCGGAACGCCTCCCGTGTCTCGGGCCGTGAAGTCTGTCCCACGAGCGCATCGAGCACGCGTTCCTCGGCATTCTTTTCCGCCAACGCTTTGACGTCGCGCCGCTTGCTTTCGCGGATGAGGCCAATGCCGACCTCCACGAGATCCCGAATGATGGAATCGACGTCGCGCCCCACGTAGCCGACCTCGGTGAATTTGGTGGCTTCAACTTTGATGAACGGCGCACCCGCAAGCCGCGCCAGGCGGCGGGAGATCTCGGTTTTGCCGCATCCCGTCGGGCCGATCATCAGAATGTTCTTCGGCAGCACTTCCTCGCGCATCTCGCCGGTAAGCTGCTGACGACGCCACCTGTTGCGCAGGGCGATGGCCACCGCACGCTTGGCATCATTCTGCCCAACGATGTAGCGGTCCAGCTCAGAGACGATTTCGCGTGGTGAAAAATTTGTCATGGGCAAACTGTCCTGAGCCTCACGCAACCAGTTTCAATCCAATGATGGAACCGATCAGCAATGCGAGAAAGAAGAAGCGGAGCATCGTCACGGGCTCATCATAGAGGGCTATTCCGATGAGTACGGTGCCGGCTGCTCCAATGCCCGTCCAAACCGCATATGCTGTTCCCAGCGGGATGGTGCGCATCGAGGCGATCAGCAACCCGAAACTGGCAGCAGAGCAGATCAGGAACGCCAGCAGTGGCCAGGGCCGCAACGTCCAATCGAGAGACCGCATGGCGGTGGTAAAACCCACCTCGAAGATCCCGGCGAGCAGAAGCCAAACCCAACCCATGACACGTCCACCCCAACGCTCACCGGCTGCTCTCGAGACTTTCCAAGACGAGGCTTGTATTGGTATACACGCAAATCTCGGCGGCGATGCCCATGGCTTTGCGGGCGATATGCTCGGCGCTAAGCTCGGTATCGAGCAGCGCCCGGGCTGCGGCCAGCGCATAATTTCCCCCCGATCCAATGCCGGCCGTGTCGCGCTCGGGCTCAAGCACGTCACCGGTCCCTGTCAGCACCAGCGTCCGCTCCCGGTCGGCCACCAGCATCATCGCCTCGAGGCGGCGGAGAAACCGGTCGGTGCGCCAGTCTTTGGCCAGTTCCACGCAAGCTCGGGTCAACTGACCGGGATATTGCTCGAGCTTGCCTTCGAGCCGCTCGAACAGCGTGAAGGCATCGGCGGTCGCTCCCGCAAAGCCGCCGATCACATCGCCTTTCCCCAGACTGCGCACCTTGCGGGCGTTTGATTTGATAATCGTGGCTCCCAGGCTGACCTGACCGTCGCCCGCGACAACGACGCGGCCCGACTTGCGTACGGTCAAGATGGTCGTTCCGTGCCAGACGGCGGAGCCGCCACGGTGCCTGTCGGAGGTGTCATTCATGTCGGCCGCCATGGTGCTGGATGTCGGGGCCCGCTGTCGCAGCGTCAAGAGGCCCGAACACGGGAGGAAAAGGAGCAAGACACAAGGATCCGCGAGGGCGGATATGGCGCTCACCCCGGGAAGCTGATAAACGCTGCAGCCGATGGCCGCAAGCAACGGCGCTTTCCGAACGAGGCCGAGCCTTGAACCGCACTGCCGTGATCGATCGCTCCACCAAGGAAACCCGCATCACCGCCAGTATCGACCTGGACGGGACGGGAGCTTTCCGCGTGGCCACGGGGATCGGGTTCCTCGATCACATGCTGGAACAGCTCGCGCGGCATTCTTTGATGGATATCGATCTCAAGGCTGAAGGCGATCTGCATATCGATTTTCACCATACCGCCGAGGACAGCGGCATCGTGCTGGGCCAGGCCTTTGCGAAAGCCCTCGGGGATAAGAAGGGCATTGCGCGCTATGCCTCGGTCGACCTGCCGATGGATGATACGCTGACCCGCGTCGCGATCGATATCTCGGGCCGGCCGTATCTCGTGTGGAAGGTGCACTTCAGCCAGCCCAAGCTTGGCGAGATGGACACGGAGCTGTTCCGTGAGTGGTTCCAGGCCTTCGCGCAAAACGCCGGCATCACGCTGCATGTCGAAACGCTGTATGGTGACAACAACCACCATATTGCGGAGACTTGCTACAAGGCGCTGGCGCGAGCCTTACGGTCCGCTATCGCCCGCGATGAGCGGCAGGGTGAGCGGGTGCCTTCGACGAAAGGCACGCTGAGCGGGTGACGAAGCCTCGGCTGGGACTGACGCCAGCCGTCTGACGAACCACGTGCGAGAGGCCGATGAAGACGTTTACAGTCCACGCGCCGCCCGACGGTCACGGCGACGTGCTCGAGCAAGCCGAGCACTTCCTGTTCGTGCGGGATTCTTTCGTGTGGTCGGCGGCGTTTTTTGCTCCGCTCTGGCTTCTCACGCATCGCCTCTGGCTGAGCTTTGCCGGCTACGTCGGCGCCGTCGCTCTGATTCTGATCGGATTCTGGTCGCTGGGAATCAAAGGCTCGACCATGGGCTGGGCCATCGTGCTGCTGCACGTGCTGATCGGGTTCGAGGCCTCGAGCTTGCGGCGGATGCGGCTCGACGGCGCGGGCTGGTTGACGCTGGGCAGCGTCATCGGGCGGGATGCCGTGGAGTGCGAGAGGCGGTTCTTTCAGCAATGGCTGTTGCCGCAAATCCGTCGTCACTCTGGATCGCCGGCTGTCGCGGCAGATGTCTCCGGCTTTGAGACGGACTCTCCGAGCCGGCCCGTTCATGTGCCTTCGATGCGCCCGTTCGAGCGCCTGCGGACGGCCTTCAAGCGAAACTGAGCGGAATGCAGAACGTCGTCATCATCGATTATGGCTCCGGCAATCTCCATTCGGCCGCCAAGGCCTTCGAGCGGGCCGCGCGGGAAAGTGGAGCTGACACGCGAATTCTGGTCAGCGCGCGGGCCGAGGATGTCGCGGCCGCAGATCGGATCGTGCTGCCAGGCGTCGGCGCCTTTGCCGACTGCCGGCGTGGTCTCGACGCTGTGCCCGGGCTGAAGGCCGCGCTGGAGGGCGCGGTGCACGAGCGCGGGCGACCTTTTCTTGGCATATGCGTCGGCATGCAATTGTTGGCCGATCGCGGCCTCGAGCACGTCGTGACCGAGGGACTGGGATGGATTCATGGCGACGTCGAGGTACTGCGTCCGAAAGATCCGGCGCTGAAAATCCCCCACATGGGATGGAATACGCTCAACGTTCGCCGGACACACCCGCTGCTTGCGGGCATTCCAACGGGACCTGACGGGCTGCACGCCTATTTCGTGCACTCGTATCACCTCAACGCTTCGGATCCGGAGTGCATTTGCGCAGATACGGACTACGGCGGGCCGGTCACGGCCATGGTTGCCGTCAACAATATTGCGGGCACACAATTTCACCCGGAGAAGAGCCAGACGCTGGGCCTGGCGCTGATTGCCAACTTCCTCAGCTGGCGACCTTGATTGCGTGATGGCCGGCAAGGTCGGGGGCTGGCCGCCCCGGCCCAGCCCCGCTCGGCAAAAACGCGATGATGTTTCCATCGTTCGCGTGCTCCAGCTCCGGATACGTGCGACGGCGTTGCCGAAACCAGCGAAGTCCGGTGTTGCGCAACACCGCTTCGCCTCGCGTGGCCTGAATGAGAAGGCCGTCGTTTTCATCGAGCAGCCGTGACAGCCGGGCCTCGATCGACGCCTGGTCCTCGATCGATCGCACATACCAGACGTTGGCGAGGGGACGCGCCCAGGCGGCGCCGAGGCTCATGATGGCATCGGCCAGATAGGCTTGATTGAGGTCCGGGCGGGCGAGGTCGTAGGACACGAGGAACGTGTGCATGGGAGAAGCTCATGGGCAAAGATGAGGGGATCTCAACGGCTCGGGAGAGGCGCCGACGCTTGAGAACATAAAATGAACATGCCTTGATTCGGTGAATTGTTCAATCTTTGTTCTCGAGGATCCGAGTGATGCGGGAGGCAACGTCACTCGCTGCCGCGCGGG
>JBKJYG010000008.1:0-2753 GCA_046715905.1 Hyphomicrobiaceae bacterium
GCCGTCGTGCGACATGTCGAGCGTGACCGCGGGGCCGGTGTCATCGAAGTCGGCCGTCACCCGCTCCGGCCCCCGCAAGTGCAGTCCGGACGAGCGTCTGTCGTCCCGCCGGGCCGCAACCAAGCGGGCGGAGGGCGTAGCGTTGAGACACAGCGTCGAGTGGCTGGCAGTGGTGCGCAGCAAGGCCTGGATTTCCGGTGACGCATTATCCGCCAGGCTGCCGACATGTGTGAGCACGGGGGTTGCGCCATCGGTGAGCTCAAACGCGAGCGCACTCGCGGTTGCCGCGCCGGCCAGCGCCAGGACGGGCGCGGACCCGGCATCCACGATCACGGTGAAGTCCTGCTGCTGCAATCGATAATACTGACAGATCGACGAGGTCGACGATCGAAGCGGATCGCCCCGGTCATGGGCCAGGACGGTGCCGAGGGTGTCACTGGCGCTCTGCCCGACGCCGTTGAAACGGGCGAGGGAGCGATCGCCAAGCTGCATCCACCTGAGGAAAGAGATCATCGCCTCGATGGCTGCCCCGAAAGCCGGCGGCAGAACCCTGCGGCGGGCAAGATAACAGTGGCTCAAGGGAAGCAGATCCATCAGCAGGTCGAGTGTCGTTTGCGCGTTCCGATCGGCAGATCCGCCGTCGGTCCGGACTTGCCGGCGCAGTTCGCTCAGCAGATCGCGTTCCAGCCGTCCAAGGTGGCGCTCGTGCCCCTCCAGCACCAGCGCGGCCAGCAACAGGGCATTATAACAAAGGAGCCGATCGGCTCCGCCGGGCATTTTTCGAACCACACGATCAAGATGCCGGAATTGGTAGCCCAGACTGGCGTTGAGGGCTTTGTAGAACGCGGCATCGGCCGCTTCGAGCAGGACGTCCGACGCGCTCAGCCAGGCAATGATCCGCCGCGCGATGACGGCCGGCTCCCACGCGGCCCCGTTCGAAGGGGCGCGGTTGCGGGCGAGCCATTCCGCGAGCAACCGTTGCGCCAATCCGCGCTGGGTCGCGGGTTGGGGTCCAGGCATCCGCCGGTCAGAAACGTGAGCGTCGAAGAAGCCCGGCAGCGGCTCGTGGCCAGAACGCAAATGCACCAGCCAACTGAAGCCATGCAGTTCGCGGGCGAAAAGCGGCGTCACGGAGACGGTATCGAACGGCGATCCGGCGCCAAAGTCGAGCGTGCGGCCAGCCAGGCCGAGCTGGCCTGCCGCCAGCTCAGGGGCGAAGCTCGGGTCGGGGGTGCGTAAATCCCGCGGCACGAACAGGATTTCGCCGCCCGACGCACTGACGCGGGGCCGCAACAAACGGTAGAGCAAAAACGGCCGCAACAGCCGAGCCGCGGAACGGCCGACGGCTTGTACATTTTCAAACATGCCCGGGCTCATGTCGGCGCTTCCAGCTCAGGCTCGATGCCGCTTGGCGATAGCGGTTGATGCTGAACAACGCAAGCTGACGTACCGGCACGGCCCCGCAGACCGGGCTTAGGCGTTGCGCCTGAGCCGGGCGGCGTAGAAGCCGTCCATCCCCGTTTGGCCCGCGGGACCCGGCGCGGCGCTGGCGGCGTCATCGCCAGCGACCACGGCCGGCTCATGAAACGGAAATGTGCGCAAGTCACCCTTAGCCGTGATCCATTCCGGGCTGCCGCCGAATTCCGACGCCACAACCGCGACCCGGCCAAACGCGGGTTGGCGCTCCAGGAATGCTTCGACCTGCAGTTCGCATTCGGCGGGCTCCAGAGAACACGTACAGAATATGAGAAGCCCGTCGGGCTTGACGAGCGTCGCGGCGCGGTCAAGCAATCGGGACTGGAGGCCGGCGAGCCGGTCGATATCGCTGGGCTGCTTTGAATGCAAAATATCAGGATGCCGACGGATGGTGCCGGTGGACGTACAAGGGGCGTCGAGCAGGACGGCGTCGAAGGGAGCGTCTGACGCCCACGTCTCGACATCGGCCGTTTCAATGGTGACCTGGCCCACAAAGCCCAGCCGGGTCAGGTTGTCGCGCAGCCGCTCGACCCGCTTGGGGGCGTGATCGACGGCGGTCACGCGGGCACCGGCGGCGACGAGCTGGGCGGTCTTGCCGCCTGGGGCAGCACACAGGTCGGCGACCTTCAAGCCGCGAACATCGCCAAGCAGCAGCACCGGCAGCGCAGCCGCGGCGTCCTGAACCCACCAGGCACCGGCGGCAAAGCCTCGGAGCGCCTCAATGCGCCCGGCGCCGCGAAGCCGGAGGGAGCCGGTGGCCAGCCGCTGCGCATCGAGGCGTTCGGCCCAGGTCTCGGCTTCGGTCGGCTGGCGCAGTGAGATATCGAGCGGGGCTTCGGTCAGGCTTGCCGCGGCGATCCGGTGCGCCAGCGCATCGCCGTAAGCACGCAGCCAGCCGTCGAACAACCAGGCCGGCACATCCAGCAACTGGCCGTCGAGCTTCGACAGCAGGTCTGCACCTTCGCGGGCGCAGCGTCGGGAGACGGCATTGACAAGCTTGTCGAACCGCCGCGTTTCCCGATCCCGGCGAGCCTGCTCCACGGCGAGGTTGATGGCCGCATGCGCCGGCGTGTCGAGCACCAAGATTTGCGCCGCGGTGACGAGGAGGATGAGCCGCACCCGCGCGAGCGCTGGACTGAGCGGGCGTTCAAGACACGCATCCACGACAGCCCCGAGCGTGCCGAGCCGTCGCAACACGGTTGAAGTCATGAGCCGCGCGAAGGCCCGATCGCGAGGCTCAAGATCGGCGAAGCGTCCGCCTTGATCCGCCGAGGTCA
>JBKJYG010000009.1:0-7327 GCA_046715905.1 Hyphomicrobiaceae bacterium
GATCGTTTTCCTACTGCGCCGCAACCTTGTAGCGCTGCGCGTACGTGAGCAGCGCGTCATCGCCACAGGGCACAATCGGCGTGAAATCACGATGCGCAATAAACTCCGGACGCGTCGGCTTGCAGATGAAGTTCGAGACCGAATTCAGCGTCAGGTAGACAATCTTGCGGGGTAGCGGCGTGATATTGCCGCCCGAGCCGTGGACGAGATTGCCGTGGAACATGAGAACGCCGCCCGGCTTGCCGGTGGGGACCACGAGGCCGCCCTTGTCATAAAGGCTTTGAACCTTGTCGTTATCCAGCGTCCAAAGCGGATAGCTTGTCGTAGAGGTGTCATGACCGGCGGCAAAAACGCCGTCATGCTGGCTTTTGGGGATCACCATGAGGGCGCCGTTGTAAGGAAATACCTCGTCGAGAAAGACGGCGATGTTCATGGCGCGCGGTTCCGGCATGCCGTCGTCCCGCTGCCAGGTGCCGTAGTCCTGGTGCCACTGCCAGACGTCGCCGTCGAACTTGGCTTTGGCGTTGATTTTAAACTGATGCATATAGAGCTGCTCGCCGAAGAGCTGCTCGACCGGGTTAACGAGCCGGGGGTGGCGGCCCAGAATGCCGAACGCTTCGTTATAAAGGTGGGCGGCGAAGGCCGTTCGCGGGGCGCCCGATTTTTCCCGCCACACCTCCGGGCGATCGTCGTTGTAGATGTTCTCGGCTTCGGCACGAAGGATCTTGACCTCGGCTTCCGAAAAGAGTTCGGGCAGGAACAGCCAGCCCTCCTCGTTGAATTGCTTCACCTGTTGGGCATCGAGCTGCATGGGCGTTCTCCTGCTTCCTGGAGGGTTCACGATCGTCTGTCTAGTTCGCGGTGTTGGTGCTTACTCGACGTCAGTAAAGGTGAGCCCCTCGAATACGTCGCTCAAGGCAAGCCGGCAGCCGATCGCTTCCAACTCGATGATCGCCTCGCGTCCGGCAAAGTCCTGGTGTTTCCAGACCCCTGCCGCTCGCGTCATGACGAGCACCTGCTCGGCTTCAGAATCGATGAGCAGGATGTAGGCCAGCCCTTCGAGACAATGATATTCCTCGAGCTTCTTCTGCCACGCAATCCCCTTGTTCGACGATGACAACACCTCGACGACCATGCGGGGATCGTCGGACGTATAGCGATCGGGCCGCGGCTCGTCGCAGGTCACCGTGACGTCGGGGCGGCGCAAGGAATGCTCACCGGTGCGCAGGCCTATGTCGGCGGTTGTAGGCCGACAACGTGAGCCCTTAAGCTGGCTTCCGAGCGCAATGATGACGTTGGTCACTATTCTATCATGCGCACGGCTGGCGCCGGTCATCAGCTTGATGGCGACCCCGTTGACTAGCTCGAAGCGATCCTCCCGGCGCCGTTGCCAAGCTAAAAACATTTCGATGGTCATCATCTTCGTGGCAACTTCGCCCATGGTCCTCATCCTTCGCCGGGTCGGCGTAGTGTAGCGGAAGGCAGAGACGTTGGGTATCCGACTTGGCTCTTGTCCGTGAGCGGCTGCAAGTTATCGGTTGACCGGCCCTGCATGCAGTGAGGAGCAGGATGACGACGCCCCCCAAGGCGCGGAGCACCTTCTGACGCGTCGCGCGCGCAGTCCCGAGGTGGGCCGGAAACTCGTGTCTATCATCAGGTGGTGGGAAGACTACACATCCCACGCCCTCGATCAAGCTTGCGACCAATACCGAGATGTACCGCCGGATGCAGGACGACCTGGAACTCAACTGCGGTGATATCGTCGATGGCGTGACGGTTGCGGATAAGGGGCGCGAGATTTTCGAGCACGTGCTAGGGGTCGCTTCGGGCGAGAAGTCAAAAAGCGAGCTTCTGGGCTATGGCGATGCCGAGTATGTGCCCTGGGTCATCGGGGCCACCATGTAGGTCATGGCAGGTCCCGCAGCGCGGCAATCGACAGGTCGGGCATGAAGATCATCGCTGAACTTTTCTGGCTCCTGCGAGATGGCGTCGTGGCGCTGTCTGATGCAGCTTTTAACCGATCGCGCCGGCGGTACGAACATTGGGTGCGCGTCCAGGCTCCGCGTGAGATTGTCTGGGAGATGATCCGCAGCCCGGACATCACGTTCGAGGGATTGATCCCGATCCGGCTTGTCGGGGCACCAGTCCCGGGGCGTCCCAATCTTGAGCGTGTGCGCATTCGTATCGGCCGTCAGGAGCTCATCCTCAACATGCGCGTGGTGGAGGAGCGGCCAGGGTTCGCGTTGCTGTTCGAGGTTCTGCCCGATGGCACCGACCCGGCTCTGATCGACGGCCGGGACGATTACCTGGCCTACGTCTTGACGGAAATCGACGCGAAGACGACACAGCTCGGCGTGACCCGGGAGATGACTGTTACCAGCCGGCTCGGTCGCATGACGGTGCCTTATGGCTTGCGGGCAGGAAGCCAGCGCTATAAGCGCAAGGCCGAGCAGATGGCATGTCAAGGCCTGGTCCGCGAAGCCCCTCATTCATGAGCGCGCTGGGGCCTCAGGCCCCAAACCCGGAAAGCAGCGTTGCATGAGCGCGTATCCGTATCTGGCGCCACTCTACGCGCTGGCGTCGGCGTTTCTGTTCGCCCTCTCCAACCATTTTTCCAATGTCGGCCTGGAAAGCTCCGATGCGAGATCGGGCACCATGATTTCGATTGCCACCGCGGCGCTGGCTTATTGGATCTTCGCCCCGTTTTTTCTCTATTCCTGGTACTGGAGCACGACCGCAGCCCTGTTGTTCGCGGTGGTTGGCATCATCCGCCCGGCCCTGTCCTCGGCCCTTGCCATTTCGTCGATCAAGATGATGGGCCCCACGCTCACGAGTGCGCTGACGGCGTGCACTCCGATGTTCGGCGCCTTCTTCGCCATCGTCATCCTGGGCGAAAGCATCACCCTCCCGATCGCCGTCGGCACGCTGGCGGTCGTGGCCGGCGCGACCGTCGCGGCTTGGAACCCCAGAGGCTTCACCCGTAGCTGGCCGTTGTGGGCCATCGCTCTGCCGTTGGGTGCGTCGCTCATTCGAGCGACCGGGCACGTCGTCACCAAGATCGGACTGGTCGAGGTCGCGAGCCCCTCATTCGCGGTGTTGGTGGGGAACTCGGTATCCCTGGTCTCGAGCGCCATCGTGTTCCGGTGGCAGGCTCGTCCGTTGGTATCTTCCCGGCGGGGAAGCTTGTGGTTCATCGCTGCCGGGATTGCCAATGCTTTGTCACTTCAGTTCCTCAATCATGCGCTGGAAGTCGGCAATCTGGTCTCGGTGATCCCGATCGTATCCGCGACCCCCCTGTTCACGCTGATCATGGGGCTCGTCTATTTCGGTCGCGAAACAATCACCTGGCGTACCGTCGCCACCATGGCCCTGATTATCCCCGGCGTCATTCTGGTCGCAATAAGCTGAGCGGCAGGATGGGGCCGCTCGGCCCCGATCCGCCTTGAACCTCAAGCAGCCTTACATTAGGCCTTCGGCTTTCATCGCTGCCTGAACGGCGGGGCGTGCTTCCATGCGTTTCATGAACGCCTGCAGCTGAGGGTAGGGGCCAAGATCGATTTTCACCGGCACGGTCCAGCGCAGGACCGTGAAGAGATAAGCGTCCGCCGCTGAAAAAGCGGTTCCCATGAGGTAATCTTTACCGCCCATTTGTTTGTTGACGTAGTCGAGGCGCGTGAGCAGCCGTTCGCGGGCGATGGCTTTTGCTTCCTCGGGCATGACCGCGTTGAACAGCGGCGAAAACCCCTTGTGCAACTCGCTCGAGATCATATTGAGCCAAGATTGCATGCGGTAGCGCTCCGTCGTGCCATTGGCGGGAGCGAGCTTCTTCTCGGGTACCTTGTCAGCAATATACTGAACGATGGCGGGTCCTTCAGTCAGGATACTGCCGTCCTCGAGGGCAAGGGCTGGAACGTAGCCGAGCGGATTGGTGGCGCGGTAATCACCCCCGCCCTCAACGGTTTTGTTCTTGATGTCGGTCTTCACCAGAGCGTGCTTCAGGCCCGCCTCCTCGAGCATGATATGCGGGGACAGCGAACAAACTCCAGGCGCATAGAACAGCTTCATCGATCGAACTCCTCATGGCCGCAGCCTAAGCGGCGGGTTACTTCAAACCGCATGCATATGCGCTACCGGCGCAGGCGCAAGTCCAATGAGGTCACGTTTTCGCGCGCTGGGGCCGGGCGAGGACGAGGGTTTGACGAGGTCAGCTTGCCAAGTTGCTACCTTGCCACAGCGCTCAACCTTGAGCCACAGTGGCTCAACCTTGAGCCACAGTACCCTGGGGGACAACCGTCCCGTGCGCTGGACCGGGGGATCGGTTGGTGTAGGATCGATCGGCTTATGGGTCACGCACCCAGAAAGAAATTGAGGCACCGTTGATGACAGCACCAGCGTCGCACGCCGTTCCAAAGGGAACGTTGATGACGGGCAAGCGTGGCCTCGTGATGGGGGTCGCGAACAATCGCTCGATCGCTTGGGGGATTGCCCAGGCATGTGCAGCGCAAGGAGCGGAGCTGGCGTTCACATTTCAGGGAGAGGCTCTGAAAAAGCGCGTCGAACCGCTCGCGGCGGAACTGGGTTCAAAGATCGTGCTGCCCTGCGATGTGACCGACACCCGCTCCGTCGATCTCGTCTTCGCAAGCCTTGCCGAAACATGGGGCAGCTTGGACTTCCTGGTGCATGCGATTGCGTTTTCCGACAAAAGCGAGCTCGACGGGCGCTACGTCGATACGAGCGAAAAAAACTTCGCGCAAACGATGCTGATCTCCTGCTACTCGTTCACTGGATTGGCGCAGCGGGCCGAAAAACTGATGACCAACGGCGGGTCGCTGCTGACGATGACCTATTATGGCGCCGAGAAGGTCATGCCGCACTACAACGTGATGGGTGTCGCCAAGGCCGCACTCGAGGCCAGCGTTCGATATCTTGCGGCCGACCTTGGCAAGAAGAACATTCGCGTCAATGCCATTTCGGCGGGCCCCATCAAAACGCTGGCGGCGTCTGGCATTGCCGATTTCCGCTATATCCTGAAGTGGAACGAGTACAATTCGGCGCTCCGGCGGACGGTCACCATCCAGGAGGTCGGGGCATCCGGCCTGTATCTGCTGTCCGAGCTTGGACGCGCAGTCACCGGCGAGGTGCACCACGTTGACGCCGGCTATCACGTGCAGGGCATGAAGAACGAAGAGGCCCCCGATATCTCGGTGGCGAAATCCGACTGAGGTGGCCTGTGACAAGGACTGGTTTTTACTCCGGGTCATTTGATCCCGTCACCAACGGCCATATGGATATCATCGGCCGTGCCGCGGGGCTGGTGGACCATCTTGTCATCGGCATCGGCATTCACCCCGGCAAGACGCCGCTCTTCCCGACGGAAGAGAAGATCGCAATGCTAGAGGCGGAAACGAACGCCATTGCCCAGCAGTCGGGATGCCGGATCACCATCGAGACCTTCGATGGCCTCACAGTGGACGCGGCTCGCAAGGCGGGCGCCAGCCTGATCATCCGAGGGATCCGCGACGGCTCAGATCTCGATTACGAAATGCAAATGGCCGGCATGAACGGGGTCATGGCGCCCGGCATCGACACCGTGTTTCTAGCCGCCAGCCCTGGGGTGCGTTTTATTACGGCGACGCTTGTCCGGCAGATCGCGCAAATGGGAGGCGATGTGTCCGGCTTCGTGTCGGCCGGCACCGCGCAACGGTTGCGAGCCCGGACCCGGAAGGGTTGACGGCGCGCGGCCGCGAGAGGTGGTTGCGCTGGATCGCGACACGGGCGATAAGCGTCGCGATCAGTCGGCGCGTTGCGCCCCGCCGCATCTCAGGAGAAGTTTCTTGAAAGCTTTTGTCATCGGTCTCGTGCTGGCATTGGTTAGCGTGTTCTCAGTCTCGGTCGCGCAAGCCCAAAGCGCCCCCGCCGATCCGGCAAACACCCTCGTGATCGAATTGAAGTCGGGCAAGGTGCTGATCGCGCTGCGTCCTGATCTGGCGCCCAAACACGTGGAGCGCGTCAAAACGCTGGCCAAGCAGGGCTTTTATAACGGCATCGTATTTCATCGTGTGATCCCCGGCTTCATGGCGCAGACGGGCGATCCGACGGGCACCGGTACGGGCGGCTCGAAGCTGGGGCAGGTGGCGGCCGAGTTCACGCCCACGGCTTTCGAGCGTGGGACCATCGGGGCGGCGCGTTCCGGCAATCCCAATTCAGCCGACAGCCAGTTCTTCATCTGCTTTGCCCACTCGCCGTCCCTCAATGGCCAATATACCGTGTGGGGACGGGTCATTGATGGGATGCAGCATGTCGACCAGATCGCAAAAGGCGAACCTCCCTCGAACCCAGATAAGATGCTGAGGGTTTACCTTCAGAGCGACGAGAAGAAATAGGCAATCCTGCTCACTCTTGTAGTACCCGCAATTCTCTTAACGTATCCCGGCTCCCGCCACGCGTGGGACAACCCAAAGGGACCTCGAATGGCCGCTATCAAAGATCCTGAAAACACGCTCGTCCTGGACACCACGAAGGGCAAAGTTGTCATCGAGATGCGCCCGGATTTGGCCCCCGGCCACGTTGCGCACATCAAGAAGCTTGCCCGCGAAGGCTTCTATGATGGAATTGTGTTCCATCGCGTGATCGAAGGCTTCATGGCCCAGACCGGTTGTCCTAAGGGCACCGGGACGGGGGGCTCGAAATATCCCAATCTGAAGGCCGAGTTCAATGCGGAATCCCATGTTCGAGGCGTGTGCTCGATGGCGCGGTCGTCGGCACCCGACTCAGCCAACAGCCAGTTTTTCATTTGCTTCGACGAAGCGGCGTTCCTCAACAAACAGTACACTGTTTGGGGCAAGGTGATCGAGGGCATGGAGAACGTGGACAAGATCACACGCGGCGAGCCGGCGCAGAGTCCCGATAAGATCACGTCCATGAAGGTGGCCGCCGACAGCATGTGATGCGTCCCTATTTCGCTCGCATGAAAGTGCGAGCCCGCGAGGTTGCCGGTATCTCGTGCGTGCTGGCGTCGACGGGTGCGGCCGTGGGACAAGAGCGTGGACCCGTCGCACCAGCGCCGATCACGCGGGTGGTCACCGGCTCACAAGCGCTGACCGAAAGCGGTTTTAGTCTCCTCGCCAGCCGGCGCGTAGGTCTTATCACGAACCACACCGGCCGGGTGGGCGCCGAGCGGCTCATCGACGTGATGGTTCGATCTCAGACGGTAGAATTGGCTGCCATCTTCGTGCCAGAGCACGGCTTGGCCGGCAACCGTGAGGCCGGACACACGGTCGATCACGGCCGCGATGCGGCGACCGGCATCCCCGTCTATAGCCTCTAC
>JBKJYG010000010.1:0-14089 GCA_046715905.1 Hyphomicrobiaceae bacterium
GGCCGCCGGAAAGCTCGTGCGGGTAGAGATCAAGGTGTGCCGCCGGCAGTCCGACCGAGGCTATGATCTCCTCGATGCGGGTCCCGCGATCGGCACGGGTCAAGTCCGTGTGCGTGGCGAGCGGCTCGTCGAGGGAACGGCGGATCGTCCAACGCGGGTCGAGCGCATTGCCGGGATCCTGGTGCACATATTGCAGCCGCCGCGCGATCCGCCGCCGCTGCGCACCGGTCAAGGCGGAAATCTCGTGTCCCTCAAATTGCATACGGCCAGCCGTCGGTGCATGAATGCCAACCAGCGTCTTCCCGAGCGTGCTCTTGCCGCAACCGGATTCCCCGACAATCCCCAGAGTCTCTCCAGGCCGGACAGCAAACGTCACGTCGTCGATGGCCTTGATCGATCCGGTGCGCAGGCCGAAGGCGTTGCGGATCGGGAAGTGCCGCGCCAGCCCCTGCACCGACAGTATCTCAGGGGCTAGGCTCACGACGAGACCTCGGCGGCTTCATGCAGCGGATGGTAGCAGCGGACGACATGCGTCCGGCCAGCAATGCCCGGGCGTGAAGCCCGGCATTCGGACGTCGCGCGGTCACAGCGCGGGTGGAAGCGGCAGCCGGTGGGCGCATTCAGAAGATCCGGGATCTCGCCGCCGATCTCCTTGATCTCGCCGCCGAGCTTGGGCAGGCTATCGAGCAGGCGCGCCGTATAAGGGTGACGCGGAGCGGCAAAAAAATCCTCGACTGGCGCTGTCTCCACCTCCTGGCCGGCGTACATCACTGTTACGTCGTCGCAGATCTCGTAGGCGGTGCCCATGTCATGTGTGGTCAGCAGCACCGAAACACCACGATCTTTCGCCAGTCGCTTCAGCAGCTTTAAAATCAGCGCCTGGATCGTAACGTCGAGGGCCGTGGTCGGCTCGTCGGCGATGATGAGGTCGGGTTTGGTCATCATTGCCATGGCAATCATCAGGCGCTGGCGCTGGCCGCCGGAGAACTCCTCCGGCAATTTTTCGAAGGCGCGCTCGGGCTGCGGGATCTGGACTTCTCGCAGCATCGCAACGGCAGCGTCTCTATCGGCGGAGCGCCGGCCCCGCGGATAGCGCTCGAGGAGCGGCGCGCGCGATCTGGCACGGACATCGCGCGACGGCGATTTCCACTTCATCAGTTCCATGATCTGGTCACCGATCCGAAACAGCGGATTGAACGAGCCGTAAGGGTCCTGCGGCACGAAGGCGATGCGCCGGCCCTTGATGTCGCGATCGAAGACGCCGCGGTCCATCGCCAGGATGTCGTGCCCATCGAAACGGATTGTGCCGCCTTCGTTGCGGGCGTTCGATGGCAGGATGCCGAGGATGGCGCGGGCCAGTGTGGTCTTGCCGCAGCCAGATTCGCCGACGAGGCCCATGATCGCGCCGCGTCGCAGGGTGAGGTTGACGCCATCAAGCACGTGCGCAATGCCATGCTCGGTGGCGAAGCCAATCCTGAGGTCGCGCACCTCGAGCATTGGCTCAGCGGTCATGCGCGCGCCGCATCCGTGGATCGAGAATATCGCGCAAACCATCGCCAAGCAGGTTGAAGCCCATCACCACGATGAAGATCGCGACCCCCGGCGCCAGCGCATACCACCAGGACTGCGGCAGGAACTCGCGTGATTCAGCGATCATGCGGCCCCACTCGGGTGCCGGCGGCGGCGCGCCGAGGCCCAGGAAGCCCAGCGACGCCGCGGTGAGGATGGTGAAGCCCATGCCGATCGACGCCCGGACGATGATCGGGGAGGCAACGTTCGGGAGCACATGCTGCAGCACGATCCGCCACGGCGCGACGCCAAGCGCGACGGCGGCCTCGATAAAGGTTTCATTTTTCAGCGCCCGCACTTCGGCATACACCAGCCGCGTGAACCACGGCCAGTAGGTGACCGACAGCGCCAGGATCACGTTCTCGATCGACGGCCCCAGCGTCTGGGCGATCGCGATCGCCAACACGATTTGCGGCACCGCGAGAAAGACGTCCGAGATCCGCATCAGGGCATCGCCGATCAGGCTTCCCGTCCACCCTGCCCACAACCCTATCGGCACGCCAACGAGCATCGAAGCGCCGACCGCAACCATGGCAATCAGCAGCGTGATCCGCGCGCCGTAGATGACCCGGCTAAAGATGTCGGCTCCCATGCGATCGGTCCCCAGCAGCCAGTCCCGGCTTGGCGGCAGAAGCCGATTTTTGGGGTTCATGTCCCACACCGCCTCCGGATGCGGCGATATCAGCGGCGCCAGGATCGCGGCCAGCACGACGATGCCGACCAGAAGCAGACCGAGCAGCGCCGAGCGATCCCGGACGAGCTTTCGCAGAGCATATCGCATACCGCTCATCAGCGCGCGCCCCGCGGGTCGATCAGCTCATGGACGATGTCGACAAGCAGGTTGACCAGCATGAACACGCCGCCGGCATAAACCGTGAACCCCATCACGCCGGCGTAGTCGGACTGCAGGATGGCCTCGAAGGCATAAGCGCCGATCCCGGGCCACTGAAACACTGTCTCGATCACCACGGCGCCGGCCAGGAGGATGCCAAACAGCAAGCCGACCTGGGTGATTG
Source organism: Hyphomicrobiaceae bacterium (assembly GCA_046715905.1). Classification (GTDB taxonomy): domain Bacteria; phylum Pseudomonadota; class Alphaproteobacteria; order Rhizobiales; family Hyphomicrobiaceae. Next base: position 2,586 of record JBKJYG010000010.1, read on the forward strand.
TCGAGGTCAGCGCATTGCGCAGAACATACTTCCAGATGACCACCGACCGGGGGATCCCGATCGCGCTCTGATAGGTGACGAACGGCTTCTGCAGCGTGTCGAGAACGCCGGCTCGCGTAAAGCGCACGACGGTGGCGAGCGCCGGAATGGCCAGCGTGAAGGCTGGCAGGCACAGGTGCGCCAGAACGTTGACGAGGCGGTCTGGCCGCCCGGCGAGTGCGGCGTCGATGACCATGAAGCCGGTTATCGGCTTGGGTGGAAAGCCAGTGATGCGCCCCTGGAGCGGCAGCCAGCCAAGATCCATGGCAAACACCAGTTGCAGAATGAGTGCGAGCCAGAAGCTGGCCATCGCGAGGCCCGCAACGGTAACGATTCGCAAGGCATGATCGAGTGCCGTATTGCGACGTAAGGCCGAGACCACCCCCAGCGGGATGCCAATCAGGACCGCGATCAGCATTGCAGCCAGCGTCAGCTCGAACGTCGCCGGCAGCCGCGCAAACAAATCATCGGCCACGGGCCGCGTGGTGAACAGGCTCGTGCCCAGATCGCCCTGCAGCAGGTTGCGGTAGTAATCGAGGAGCTGAATGATCAACGGCCGGTCAAGGCCGAGCTTGATCCGGAGTGCCTCGACTTGGGCCTTGGTCGCCGTATCGCCGGCGAGCAGCGCCACGGGGTCGGAGGGAATGATGCGCGAGATGAAAAAGACGATCGCAATCAATCCCGCTGCCGTGGGCACGAACCAGGCGAGGCGCTTGCCGATCAGGAAGATGATGCGCATGGGGCCTCGGCCGCCGGATTCGGCAAATGCTGGTGGGAAACCAACTGTATGCGGGCGACGGTATTCGGCCAGGCACGGCACCACCCCCGACATGCGAGGGTCGTCCGCCGTGCCCGGCTGCCGAGCTCACTCGTAATAGGCGGTCCGCAGCTCCTGCGCGCTGCCGATCGGACAGAACTCGATGCCTTGAAGTTTCTTCGAGTACGGCCCGTACCACTTCGTATTGTAGATCCACAGACCCGGTGCGTCTTCGACCACGATCCGTGTCGCGTCTTCGTAAAGCTTGGTACGCTCCGCCCGATCGGTCGACAGCAAGGCCTTATCCAGCAACGCATCGACCTTCGGATTTTTATAATGGTGCGCGTTCTTGAACGTGCCGGCGCTTGAGGAATGGAACATCTCGCCGATCCAGTTGTGCGGATCGGCGTAGTAGGTCGAGATCCAGTACACCAGGATGTCGGGCGTGGTCTCCGGCGTCTTGACCTTCTCGATCACCGTCGGCCAGGGCGTGCCGATCACCTTCGACGCAATGCCGACTTTCTGCAATCCGTTCTGGTAGAGCTGCGCGGCCTGCTCGCTCTGAGCAAAGCCCGTGAGGTAGATGATGTCGAGCGGCCGGTCGACCTTCTGCGCCGCCTTGGCAAGGTTCGCCTTGGCTGCTTCGATATCGTAGCTGTAGCCTTTCACGTCCTTCGGCACCCCCCAGATGGTGTTGGGCAAGGGTGTCGGATTGCGCTCGACCAGGCCACCGAGGATATCCTTGTTGAAACCGTCGTAGTCGAACGCCTGGTTCAAGGCACGCCGGACGTGGACGTCGTTGAGCGGCGCCCGCGTCGTGTTGAACTGCATCATCATCACGCGCATCGACTCGGCTTCCAGTACCTTCGCGGTTCCGGAGGCTTCGAGCTTTTTCAACTGGTCGGTCTGCAGATAACCGCCAATGCCGTTGTAATCGCCTTTGATCAGCCCCAACACGCGGGTGTTGGTGTCCTTGACGCCGCGGAATTCGATTTCATCGATGAATTTCGGACCCCAGCCCTTGAAATGGGGCGCAAAGCGTTCAGCGACAAACCCGACCGCCGGATCGAATTGAGTCAGTTTGTAAGCGCCGCCGCCGGCATCATTTTTCGACAGCCAAACTCCACCCCAATCCCCGCTCACCTCGTTCTTTTTCACCAACTTCTCGTTGACGACGTGAATCTCTGGAACGATCGACAGGAAAATTGCCGATGGCTTGAGCAATGTGAATTGAACTGTTCCGTCGTCCACGGCCTTGCTGTTGCCGGGTCCAATCATGGTCTTGAACAAGGCAGCCGCGCCCTTGCCGAGCGCGAGGATGCGCTCCATGGAGTAGACAAAATCCGACGCCTTGATCTCGGTGCCATCGTGGAACTTGGCGCCTTTGCGTAGCTTGAACGTGTAGGTCAGCCCGTCAGGCGAGATTGTGTAGCTTTCTCCAAGCCATGGTTCGAGCTTGGGGGGATTGCTCTGCCACCGCAGCAGCCCATCATAAAGGTTGAGGCGGACGGCAACGCGACCGACGTCGAAAGCCGCGTGGGGATCCATGGTGTCGTAATCGCTTTCGTTGGCGAACACGAAACGGGTGGCCGCCGATGCCGACGGCGGAGTCGCTCCCAGGCCGGCGGCAAGGCCGAGCAAGGTTATAACACCCAGAACCGCGCGCCGTGCGTTCCGGCCGAATGCACTCATGATTGCTGGTTGCACGCAACTCTCCCTGAAACCGATGCAAACTATCGCGATACTGCAAATCGTGGAGGGCTTTGACGGACCACGCGCTCCCTGAACAATGGCATTGTTGCGGAAACCACGAAGTCCAGCAAGCCCATCAGATGCCGTGCGATTACGCAGTGTGCCATATAATCCTGCGATACTGTACTCCGACTGACTTGGGTGTCTCTTCCATTGCTGAGCGGCAGGCAGCTTGCGTGACGAGCGCCCACCGCTAATATTGGGCAGTTCGTCAGGCAGTCGCGTACGTTGGGCATTTGGCATGAACCGCTATTCCGTCGGACTTGATATCGGCGGCACGTTTACCGACGTCGTGATGGCGGACCGCAAGACCGGCGCATTGTGGACGACAAAGACGCCATCGACGCCGGCCGACCCGTCCGTCAGCTTCTTTCACGGCATCGAAAGCATTCTGACTCTTGCCCATGCGAGTCCGGCGGAGATTGCCGCCGTGTTGCATGGCTCGACGATCGCCACCAATGCGGTGCTTGAAGGCAAGGGCGCGCGAACCGGCATGATAACGACGGCCGGGTTCAAGTACGTGCTCGAGATCGCGCGCCACGAGATCCCGCGCAAGGAGAACTTGTTTGGCTGGATCAAACCACCCCGCCCCATCGCCCCCCGCTTCATCATGGAGGTGCCCGAGCGGGTAAAGGCCGACGGCGCCGTCGAGACCGCGCTCGATGAAGCCGCCTGCCGCGCCGCTGCCAAACGGTTGAAGGCGTTGGGCGTCGAGGCGATCGCCATCGTCTTCCTGCACGCCTATGCCCATCCCGCGCACGAGCGTCAGGCGGCAGAAATCATCGCAGCCGAATTTCCCGAAGCCGAGATTTCCCTCTCCTCAACCGTGCTGCCCGTATTCCGGGAATACGAGCGCGCGATGGCAACCGCCCTCAACGCTTATGTCCAGAAGCTGGTGGGTCGCTACATCGACAAGCTGGCGACCGGCTTGCGCCAGCGCGACGTGGCCGCGCCTTTGCTCATCATGCGCTCGAACGGCGGCGTGTTCGGGCCCGCCGAGGCTTCCCGGCGGGCCATCGATATGGCGCTTTCGGGTCCGGCGGCCGGCGTGATCGGGGCCGGCTACGTGGCGAGCGGCGCCGGCTTTGACAACGCGATCTGCATCGACATCGGCGGCACCAGCGCCGACGTCAGCGTGATCCGCAACGGCCGTGCCCAGGTCACCACAGAAGGCGAGATCGGTCCCTTCCCGCTCGGCCTGGCAATCATTGACATTCACACCGTCGGTGCCGGCGGCGGCTCGATCGCGCGCGTCACCACGACGGGCAGCCTGATGGTCGGCCCTCAAAGTGCTGGCGCCGACCCCGGTCCCGCCTGCTATGGCCGCGGCGGCGAACTGCCGACGGTGACCGACGCCAATTTAGTCCTCGGCCGCGTGCCGGCGCACCTTCTTGGTGGCCGGATGTCGATCGATCCGGCCTTGTCCGAGGCGGCAATCCTGACGCACATCGCCCGGCCTCTTGGTATGTCTTTGCACGCAGCAGCCGAAGGCATCATCCGCATCGTCAATGCCAATATGACCGGCGCACTCAAAGTCGTGTCGGTCGAAAAAGGCTACAGTCCGAGCGATTTCACCCTGGTGGCATTCGGCGGCGCGGGTCCCTTGCATGCCGTCGCACTGGCCGACGAACTCGGCTGCAACACGGTGCTTATTCCACGCCATCCCGGGCTGTTGTGCGCGCTCGGACTGCTCGTCAGCGATGTACAGTATGACTACGCCCGCACATCACTGCAGCGCGCCCCCGATTACGATTACGATGCCATGGAGCAGTCCTGGCAGGCACTGGAGGCGCAAGCCCACACCGACCTCACGCGCGAAGGCATCCCCGCCAATCGGCGGCGGTTAACGCGGCAAGCGGACGTGCGCTACGCCAAGCAGGGTTTTGAGCTGACATTGGAGGTGCCTGAAGGTAGGGTCACAGCTGCCACGCTCGACATGATCGTCGAAGCCTTCCACGCCTTGCATCAGCGTCTCTATACCTTCGATGACCGCATTTCTCCCGTCGAGATCGTCAATCTGCGGGTGCATGCGGTCGGCGCGATGGACAAGGTCAGCCTCGCCAAGATCGAGCCCGCATCCGGATCGAAGCCGCAATCGGGGCCAGCCCGCGCCGTTCACGTCGGCGGGCAACTGCACCAGCGGGTTCCGGTATTCCTACGCGAGAGACTGAAGGCTGGTCATCGCCTGACCGGGCCAGCGATCGTCGAGCAGCTCGATACGACGACACTCATCCCGCCCGACTATACGGGCGAAGTCGACACGTTCGGCAACATCGTGCTGCGACGGACCAATGCCCCATGAGTATCAACACCTCGCTCGACGCCATCACGCTTGAGCTGATCAAGGGGGCCGTCCAATCCGCACGGCGCGAGATGGAAGCCCTGATCGACCGAACGTCGATGAGCCCCTTCATCCGAGAGAAGAAGGACTATTTTACCGCAATCTTCGACCGGCACGGCCAGCTCGTCGTCTCGACCGCGTTGACGCTGGCGGCTGGCAACCTCATCGACTGCGTGTTCGAACGCTATCCGGCGGAGACGATGCAGCCCGGCGATCTTTTCATCTATAACGACTCCTACGGCTCCAAGGGTGCCGTCAGCCACAACAACGATATGGTCTTCATCTCACCGATCTTCGCCGAAGGCCGGCTGATCGGGTTTGCCGAAGGCTGGGGCCACCTGTGGGACATCGGCGGCATGGTACCCGGCTCGATCTCGCCGGCCGCAACAGATGTTTTCCAGGAAGGCATCGTCATACCGCCGACGCGGGTGCTGCGGGATGGCGTGTGGAACGATGACCTGATCGCTGTGTTCATGCGCAACACACGCTTCCCGACCATGGTCAGAGGCGATTTCTCCGCCTTGACCGCCGCTGTGCAGCTCGGCCGCCGCCGGATGGAGGAGATTGCCGCCGCGTTCGGTGCGGGCCTCATCGAGGCCGCCTTCGTCGCCATTATCGACGAGACCGAGCGGGCCACCCGACAAGCGATTGCCCAGAGTGTGCCGGAGGGGCGCTTCTCATTCCGCGACTGGATCGACGGGGACTGTGTCACCGACCAAAGCTATTCGGTGGCGGTCACGCTCGAGAAGAGGGACGGTGAGCTCAACTTCGATTTCAGCGAGACGGACGACCAGGCCAAGGGCGCCATCAATTTCATCATGGACCCGGCGGTGCCGAAGGGCATTCTCGGCCTTTACCTGACGTCCCGCGAGCCGGGAATCCTGCCCAATGCCGGCTACCGCCGCGCCATGCAGGATGTCCGCATCACCCCCGGCTCGTTGCTGGCTCCGCGTGAACCGGCACCCTTGGGCATGCGCTCCCACACCGTCATGCGGGTCAACTCGTCGATCTTCGCGGCACTGGCCAAGGCGACCGGAGGGCAGGCCGCTGCGGCGTCAGCGGTCTACGTGCTCTATTACCTGCGCAGCTTTCATAAGACGACCGGTAAGCTCGACCTGTGCATCGAAGGCTTGGCGGTCGGGTTCGGCGCCCGTCCCTTCGGCGATGGCATCGATGCGGTCTACTACGTCGCGCAGAAGAATTATCCGGTCGAGTTCGCCGAGATGGAATTCGGCGTCCAGATCGAGGGCTATGCGATGCACCGCGATTCGGGCGGGCCGGGGCGTTGGCGCGGCGGCATGGGCATCGTGCGCGATTTGAGGATCATCGCCGATGAGGCCGTGATCGGCATTCGCATGGACAATATCCGCTATCCCGCGTTCGGGGTCGCCAACGGCATGGCCGGCCGGTCGGGGCGCGTTCTCATCAACCCGGGCCGACCCGACGAGCGGGAGCTGAAACCCCTCTCTGACGGAAACATCCTGAAGAAGGGCGATGTGGTGCGAATTTCGACCTCCGGCGGCGGCGGCTGGGGATCGCCCGTCGAGCGGCCGGCGACGCAGGTCCGCGACGATGTTCTGGATGGCTTCGTGTCGCCCGAAAGCGCCCGCGACGACTATGGCGTCGTTCTGTCAGAAGACCCGATCGAAATCGACGAGGCAGCAACAGCCGCCCAGCGCCGGCAACTTGGGCGACTAAAGCGTGGCATGTTTCACCGGCACGGATATTTCGACGATGACGAGGTTCCTGTGCGTACGAGGATGGAATGACGGCGGGAATACGCGTCGGTGTCGACATCGGGGGCACATTCACGGACGTGGTCGTACGCCGGCCCGGACTCGCGACGGAAATTCTGAAAATCCCGACGACCCGCGGCGACCCCAGCTTGGCGGTGCTGCGCGCCGTCGAGCAGCTCCGCCGGTCGTGGGGTATCGACGCCTCGGGGATCGAGCGCTTCTTGCACGGCACGACAGTTGCCACCAACGCCGTGCTCGAGCGCAAGGGTGCACGGGTCGGTCTGCTCGCCACCGCCGGCTTCTCGGACGTGATTGAGATCGGCCGGCAGATGCGACACAAGATGTATGAGCTGACCCTTGATCCTGAAACGCCGGTCTTCCTGGCGCCCGGCCGCTTCCGCCGCGGGATCGAGGAGCGGATCGGCCCGGAAGGCGAGATTTTGAAGGCTCTCGACGAGGCAAGCGTTACCCGTGCCGCCGATGAGCTGGCGGCCGCCGGCTGCGAAGCGATCGCCATCTCATTTCTGTTCTCGTTCCTCAACGACAGCCATGAGCGCCGCGCCCGCGAGATCGTGCAGACGCGTCATCCGAAGCTCTTCGTCTCGATCTCGTCGGAGGTCGATCCGGCCTTTCGCGAGTACGAACGTACCGTCGTCACCGCCTTCGACGCCTACATCAAGCCGGTCGTCGAGCAGTATCTTGGCAATCTGGAAGCCGGTCTCGCGAACGTCGGTGTCTCAGCTCCCCTGCAGATCATGCAGTCGCGCGGCGGTGTCGCAGGTGCCTCTACGGCACGCCTCCGACCGGTACGTCTGTTTCTGTCCGGCCCCGCAGCCGGTGTCATCGGTGGCCGCATGGCGGCCGAGAACGCCGGCATTGCCGATGTGATCACGGTCGATGTCGGTGGCACGTCAAGCGACATTGCGCTGATCGAGGGCGGCCGACCAGCTCTCAAATCCGAGGGTGCGATCGAGGGCTATCCGGTTCGCGTCGCGATGGTCGATGTCAATACGATCGGCGCCGGCGGCGGCTCCATCGCCTGGATCGACAAGGGCGGGGGGCTCAGGGTCGGGCCAGAGTCGGCCGGCTCCGAGCCCGGGCCCGCCTGCTACGGGCACGGCGGCACACGGGCAACCGTCACGGATGCCTCCGTTGTACTCGGCTATATCGACCCTGTCGGGTTTGCAGGTGGGGCGCTGACGCTTTCGCGCGAACTCGCCCACCGTGCGATCGAGGACACCATCGCCGGGCCGCTTGGCCTCTCGATCGGGGCGGCGGCGCTCGGGATCCACCGCGTGCTCAACGCGCAAATGGCCGAAGGCATCCGTCTGGTATCGATCCGTCAGGGACATGATCCGCGCCGCTTCGCGCTGCTGCCGCTCGGAGGGGCCGGACCGCTGCACGGGTGCGCGCTCGCGGATGACCTCGGGATCACGCGCATCGTCGTGCCGAGGCATCCAGGTGTGTTGTCGGCAGCCGGACTGCTTGCCGCACCGTTCGAGCACGAAGCCTCGGCGGCATTCCCGCGGCCACTCGCCAAGGCTGATCCGGGGGCGGTGAAGCGCGCATTGGCGACGCTCGACGAGCGCTGCGATCGGCTGATGAGGCAGGAGAACGCCGCGATCGATGTGCGCTCGATCCGTCATTCTGCCGACGTGTGCTACATCGGCCAGGCCTATAATCTCGAAGTCGAGATCGACATGTCGCGCCCCAGCGCCCTGGATCGACTGCTCGCCGACTTTTACGCGGCCCACGACCGCATCTACGGCTACGCGCCGCAGGTGCCAGTCAAGATCGTGAATTTGAGAGCTGTGCATGCGGTCGAGGGCCTGACCGGTCTCGACGACGCCTCCTGGCAGCCAAATGGCAAGACGCCCGTAAAGCGTCAGACCCGGATCCGCGTGGACGGCGGCGAGCCGGTCACTGCGACGGTGTATGACCGGGCGGCGTTGCCGGCTGGCTTTACGTTTGCCGGCGCGGCCATCGTCGAGCAGCCCGACACCACAACCCTCGTCGCGCCCGGCTGGCGGGCCCGCGTCGATGCCGCCGGCTCGTTGATCCTGGAACGGTAGGCAAATCATGTCGCATAACAACGCCGGCAGGCTCGATCCCGTCACGGTCGAGGTGGTGCGCAACAAGCTCGATGGCATCGCTAACGAGATGGAGCTGACGCTGCTGAAAAGCTCGTTCTCGCCCATCGTCAAGGAAGGGCTCGATGCGTCCGCGTCGCTGTTCACGATCGAAGGCGAGACGCTGGCGCAGGCCGTCGCCATTCCTATTCATCTGGCAACGCTCATTCCCTGCGTGGCAAAAATCCTCGAGGAATTTCCCCGCGACACGATGCGCGAGGGCGACATTTACACCATGAACGATCCCTACCTCGGCGGCACCCACCTGCCCGACTTTGCCGTCATCATGCCGATCTTCCACGATGGCCGGCCGATCGCATTCAGCGCCACCATGACGCATCATCAGGACGTGGGCGGCATGACGCCGGGCTCGGTGCCGACCAACGCCACCGAGGTCTTCCAGGAAGGCATTCGCATTCCGCCGTTGAAACTGATGGACGCGGGCGCGCCCAACACGACGCTGATGAAGATCCTGCGCCGCAATGTGCGCATTCCCGATACTTTCGAGGGCGACCTGAACGCGCAGATCGCCGCCTGCATGGTTGGCTCGCGTCGGCTGACGGCGCTGGCCAACGCGCATGGTGGCAATCAGCTCGCGGCAATCTTCGGGGAATTGCTCGATCGCTCAGAGGCGATGACACGGGACGCGCTGCGGGCCATTCCTGCGGGTACCTACACATACGTCGACTATCTCGACAACGATGGCATCGACCTCGACCAGCCGATCAAGATCGAGGTGGCGGTGACGGTTGCCGATGGCGAGTTCACGGTCGACTTTACCGGCACCAGTCCGCAGGTGCGCGGTCCCTTCAACTGCGTGCCGTCCGGCAGCAAGGCCGCGGCCTGCTACGCCGTTCGCGCCCTTACCGATCCGAGTATTCCGACCAACGGCGGCTGCTTCCGGCCGATCAAGCTGGTGTTGCCGGAAGGCTCGATCGTCAATCCGCGTGAGCCGGCGCCGGTCAACGCCCGCTCTGCAACCATCAAACGCATCACGGGCTCGATCATCGCAGCCTTCGGCCGGGCCATGCCGGATCGCATTCCGGCCGACTCCGGCGGTGAAATGCTCCTGCTGGCCTTCGGCGGCGCACGGCAGGACGGCTCGCGCTACGTCACCGGCGAGCTGATTGCCTCCGGCAGCGGCGCCGGCATCGCCAAGGACGGCGTCGACGTCATCGAAACCGATGCCACCAACTGCATGAACCTTCCGGTGGAGGCGATGGAGATGGACGTCCCGATCCGCATCCACCGCACCGCGCTTCGGCCCGATTCGGGTGGCGCCGGCATGCGTCGGGGCGGCCTTGGCATCGAGCGCGAATACGAAATATTGCACGGCGAGGTACGCTTTACGCATCGCGGCGAGCGTCATTTCAACCCGGCCCATGGTCGCCAGGGCGGTCTCGATGGCGCGGTCGCGCGCTCCGTCATCCATCGCGCCGACGGCCGGGAGGAGATCATCCCCTCGAAGATCGTGACAACGTTGTACGCGCGCGATCGCGTGACGGTCACCACCTCGGGCGGCGGCGGCTACGGCCGGCCCTCGGAGCGTGATCGGGGGCTCGTCGAGCAGGATCTGGCCGACGGCAAAGTGACGTCCCGCAGAGCCTCTGATTATGACCGGCGTGACATGTAACCGCTGCCCTGGACGAGGAGAACACGACCATGGCCGACGTTGGCACCCGGGCCGGCGCCATTTCGCGGGCGCAGCACTATTTCGACGGCGGCGCCTTCCTGGCGGACATGTCACGGCGGGTCGCGATCAAGACCGAGAGCCAGAAGTTTCCCGATCCTGCCAGCATTGCCGATTGCCACCGCTATCTCGATGCCGAGATGCGGCCGGCCTTCGAGAAGATGGACTTCACCTGCAGGGTCTACGACAATCCTTTTCCAGGTCAGGGACCGGTGCTGCTCGCCACCCGCATTGAGGACAAGGCCCTGCCGACCGTGCTCGGCTACGGCCACGGCGACGTCGTGCGCGGCCTCGAGGACCAGTGGACCAAGGGCAAAGGCCCCTGGGTGACCGCGCGGGAGGGTGATCGCCTCTACGGACGCGGCACGGCCGACAACAAGGGCCAACACACGATCAACATCGCGGCCCTGGAAGCGGTGATGGCGGAGCGCGCCGGCCACCTGGGCTTCAACGCCAAATTTATCATCGAGATGGGCGAAGAGGCGGGCTCGAAAGGCCTGAAGGAACTGGTGGCCGCCCACAAGGCCGATTTCGCGGCCGATGTGTTGATCGCCTCCGACGGTCCACGCGTGAAGCAGGACCGGCCGACGATCGCGCTTGGCTGCCGCGGCGCCGTCAACTTCGATCTGGTGGCCGATCTTCGCGAGGGGGGCCATCACTCCGGCAACTGGGGCGGGCTCATCGCCAATCCCGGCTTCATCCTGGCGCACGCTTTGGCCTCGATCGTTGGACCCTCCGGCGAACTGCTGGTCGAGGAACTCAAGGCGCCGCCGATGCCGAAGGCGGTGAAGGAAGCGCTGGCCGACGTTGAGATCGACGGCGGCGACAAGGGTCCGCAGGTCGATGACGGGTGGGGCGAGCCAGATCTCACGCCGGCCGAGCGGGTGTATGCAGCCAACACGTTCAACATTCTGGCGTACTGGTGCGGAACACCCGGCCGACCGGTCAACGCCATCCCGCCGAAGGCGGTGGCCAACTGCCAGCTCCGCTTCATCGCCGGCACAAAAGTGGAGAACGTGATGCCCGCGCTCGAACGGCATCTGAAGGACAAGGGCCACCC
>JBKJYG010000011.1:0-3198 GCA_046715905.1 Hyphomicrobiaceae bacterium
CAGGGTGTCGGCATGTCAGGTCTCGCTGGAAGCGGCCGGACCCTATCCCCAACCGCCCACGGCGTCAAAATCCGTGACGGCGGGTGGGCGCAGGCTCGGCGTCCCCACTCCGCCGGTTTCACGTGAAACCACTTGCGGGAAAATCGACCGCGCCTATTTGCCGATGCAGAAGCGACCGAAAATGTGCCCGAGAACGTCTTCGACGCCGATGAGCCCTACAACGCGGCCAAGATCATCGGCCGCTAGCCGGAGATGCTCGGCGCGAAGCTCGATACCCGCTGAATTGTCGTCGAGAAAGCTCGATAGGCTCCGGTGCGCGGCTTCGACGGCCAGCCTGTGCCGTAATTGGGTCAGCGGCGCTACCGGCCGCTGACCGATCCGCGCCGCAGCTTCCTTGGCCAAGCGCCGGGTCAGCGTGTCGATACCCGCTCCGGTCAGCGCCGAAACTCTCACTTCGTCATCCCCGGGGATCGGCATGTCCGCGTCCGATCTGAGGTCGATCTTGTTGATCACACGCAGGACTGGCGCCGTTGGCAGCGCACGCCGCGCTGACGCATCCGACCCATCGTTGCTCGCATCGCTGATCCAAAGCACCAGATCGGCCGATCGCGTTCGATCGAGCGTGCGCCGGATGCCTTCCTGCTCGACCGGGCCCGTCGGCTCGCGAATTCCGGCCGTATCCGAGAGCACGACGGCGTAACCGCCGAGATCGAGCTTGACCTCGACCACATCCCGCGTTGTTCCAGCCTCGGCCGAGACGATCGCCACGTCCCGGCGCGCCAGGGCGTTGAGAAGGCTCGACTTGCCCACATTGGGCGGACCCGCCAGGACGACCCGCACGCCCTCACGGATCAGCTCGCCGCGATGCCGATCGTCAAGGTGCGCGGTCATCTCGGCTAGAAGATCGCGCACGACGGCCTCGGCCCGGTCAATTGCATCGGCCGCCACATCCCCCTCATCGGAAAAGTCGATGGCGGCCTCCGTGAGGCCGCGCGCCTGCAGCAGCCGCTCCCGCCAGCCGACATACCGCTGCGCCAGTGACCCACCAGCCTGGGCGAGTGCCTGCTCGCGCTGAGCTTCGGTCTCGGCATCCACGAGATCCGCCAGTCCTTCGGCAGCGGTCAGGTCCAAGCGGCCGTTCTCGAACGCCCGCCGGGCAAATTCCCCCGGCTCCGCCAGGCGACATCCCGCCACCTGTCCCAGGGCTGCCAGCACAGCCCGGATCACCGCGTTGCCACCGTGGATCTGCAGCTCGGCCATGTCCTCGCCCGTCTCGCTGCGCGGGGCAGGAAACCACAACGCCAGCGCCATATCGAGCAAAGCGCCGGTTCGGGGGTGGATGATGCTTCGGAGCGCGGCATAGCGCGGTTTTGGCCTTGGCGCGGCCATAAGACCGAGAACCGCTCCGGCTTGTGGACCGCTGACCCGAATAACGGCTATGCCCGCCCGGCCGGCGCCGCTGGAAAGCGCGAAGATCGTCGCTGTCGCCTGCATCATTTGGCGTCCGTGCTACGTTGAGGCTTGATGCCATCCAAAAGCGGGCGAATCCCATGCCGGAGCCGATAACCGAACGAGCCCCCCGCAACCGCCTCTCGGACGAGACCAGTCCGTATCTCCTGCAGCACCAGGACAACCCTGTCCACTGGTGGAGCTGGGGACCCGACGCCTTGGCTGAGTCGAAGCGGACCGGCAAGCCGATCCTGCTATCGGTGGGCTACGCCGCCTGCCACTGGTGTCACGTCATGGCGCACGAGAGTTTCGAGGATCAACCCACCGCCGATGTCATGAACGAGCTCTTCGTGAACATCAAAGTGGACCGGGAAGAACGGCCCGACATCGATGGCATCTACATGGGCGCGCTACATCGCCTGGGCGAGCAAGGCGGATGGCCGCTGACGATGTTCCTTGATAGCGAAGCCCGGCCGTTCTGGGGCGGGACCTACTTCCCCAAGGAGCCCCGCTTTGGAAAACCCCCATTCACCCACATCCTGCGGGAGATGGCCCGGATCTTCCGCGAGGAGCCCGGGAAGGTCAGCATTAATGCTGCCATCATCACCGGCCTGCTGGCCAAGGGCGCCGAGGGGCCGAGCGGCCGACCCGTTCTGGACGATGCGATGCTGCGAGACCTGATCGCGCGCATGGTGGGGGCGGTTGACCTGGACCAGGGCGGCCTGAAGGGCGCGCCCAAGTTCCCACAGTGGAGTTTCTTCTGGCTGCTCTGGCGCGGTGCCATTCGATTTGCCAATGCGGACGCGAAAGCTGCGGTGCTGACGACGCTCGACCGGATCTGTCAGGGTGGAATCTACGATCACCTGGGAGGTGGATTTTCCCGCTATTCCGTCGATGAACGCTGGCTGGTGCCGCATTTCGAGAAAATGCTCTATGACAATGCCCTGCTGATCGACTTGATGACGGATGCCTGGCGCGAGAGCGCGTCCCCCTTGCTGCAGGCGCGCGTCGCCGAGACGGTCGGCTGGCTGGCTCGCGAAATGATCGCCGAGGGTGGGGGTTTTGCCGCCTCGCTCGATGCGGACTCGGACGGCGAGGAGGGTAAATTCTACGTCTGGTCGAAGGCCGAGATCTTAGACGTCCTGGAGCCCGAGGATGGAGCCCTGTTCGCCGCCGCCTACGACGTCACGGACGAGGGGAATTTCGAGGGTCACCACATCCTGAACCGGCTGAGAAGTGTGCAACCGATGTCAGGGACCCGGGCAGGTAGGGATGCCGCGTCAGGCGGAACCGACCCGGTCGCGGATGACCGGCTAGCCCACATGGCTCAGAAATTATTGCATCGCCGCAGCCATCGTGTCCGGCCAGGTTGGGACGATAAGGTGCTTGCCGACTGGAATGGACTGATGATCGCGGCGCTGGCTCGTGCAGCTTCGGTGTTCGAAAGGCCGGAATGGCTGCAGTTGGCGCGCACGGCATTCGCATTCGTCGATCAGGCGATGAGTCGGGCTGGACCGGGCGAGGGTGATAGAGACAGATTATTGCACGCATTTCGTGCCGGCCAAGCCAAAGCACCGGCAACGTCGAGCGACTACGCCAATATGATCTGGGCCGCGTTGCGACTTCATGAAGCGACGGGCGAACCGAGCTACGTCTCCCGGGCCGAAGCCTGGACGGCTGTTCTCAACCGCCACTACTGGGCCCAAGACGCGGGCGGATACCACATCTCCGCTGATGATACTGTCGACG
>JBKJYG010000012.1:0-3826 GCA_046715905.1 Hyphomicrobiaceae bacterium
GATCGTCGTTGGCACATGGGGCGGCGACTATGCGCGCTTGCTCAACAAGAACATCGACACGCCGTTTCTCATTCCGCAGGGCTGGGAGGTGGTTCAGGACCAGGCCGGCGACCCTCAGCGGCGCTCCAAGATGCTGGCCGAGAAGCGATTGCCCCGCGGCACCACGGACGTGCAAGGGCTGTCGGGCGTCAACATGTATCAAATGCACGACGCCGGCGTGATCGACACGATCGATTACAAGCGGCTGAAGAACGCGGCCAATCTGATCGACACCATGAAGTACCCGTACGGAGTGGGGCACATCTACTCGGGCAAGGTGGCGGTGTTTGCGCCGAAGGTCGTTGCGGCACCCAAGAGCTATAAGGACGTGTTTGATCCCAAGCACGGCAACAAGCTCGGCATCATCGATATCCAGTATCAGTACACCATGGCTTGCGCGGCGCTGGCGGCGGGCGGCAAGGTCAACGATATCGATGCGGGTAAGAAATTGCTGCTCGAGTGCAAGAAGACCGGGGCCCGCATTTACCCGACCAACGAGGCGTTCGCGCAGGGCCTGAAATCGGAGGAGTTCGGCATCGGCGTGATGTGGAAGGCCCGTGTCGTGCAATGGCAGGATGCGGGCATCGCGGTCGAAGCGGTCACTCCGTCGGAAGGCGCGCTGGCCTACGTTTCCGGGTTCGTGATTCCGAAAAACGCTCCGAACAAAGATGGAGCCTACGCGTACCTCGATGCCATGCTGGAGGCCAAGGCGCAGGAGGCCTTCGCGATCGACATGGGATACAACCCGACCGTCAAAGGGGCGACGGTGGCGCCAGAGCAGCACAAACGCATCGGGTTTACGCCCGACGAGCAGGCCAAGCTCGTCGACGTTGACTACGACTATATGAATGCGAACGATGTCGCCCTGCAGGAGTGGTGGCAGAAAGAAATGAAGGGATGACAGCCCATCGTGGGAGGGCGCCGGGTTTGACCCGAAGGGATGCGACGTGAGGCCTGAGCACGCGGCTGAAGCAGGTGGGCGGGGGTCGCGTGGTCACTGATACCAGTGCCCGAAAGCCGGCCGCGAGCCACGAGCCGCAAGGCTCGCTGTTCACCGCGGGAGGGCTGATCGGCCCGGCGACGCTTATCGTTGCGGCCGGGCTTCTTCTTCCGATCGTCATTCTTTTCCGGTACAGCCTCAATCGCTTTGAACCGCGCGTGATGATGGTCGATGCGCTGACGCTCGACAACTACGTCCGATTTTTCAGCGATCCCTTCTACACCAACATCTTTCTGACGACCGTGCGGGTGTCGCTGATTTGCACGGTGGCTTGCCTGATCCTGGGCTTCCCGCTCGCGTACGTGCTCGCTCGAACGCAAAGCCGGTACAAACATGTCCTGCTGATGCTCGTCGTGTTGCCATTGTTTGTCGGCAATGCCGTGCGCGCGGCGGGGTGGATGACCCTGTTCGGGAGCAAAGGTTTTCTCAACGTGACGCTGCAGAAGCTCGGATTGATCAGCGAGCCGCTGCAAATTATGTTTACGGAAACGGCGGTGATTATCGGCATCATCGCGGTAAACCTGCCGTATATGGTGCTGACGCTGCAGAGCGTGATCGAGGGCATTGAGCGTTCGGTCGAGGAGGCCGCGTTCAGTCTAGGCGCGGGTCCGTTTGCCATGTTCCGGCGCGTGTTGTGGCCGCTCGCGCTGCCGGGCATCATTGCGGGTACAATTCTGACATTCATTCTTGGAATGAATGCGTATGCCACGCCCGTCCTGCTGGGCGGTCCCAAATTCAAAATGATGGGACCACTGGTGTTCGGGCAGTTTCAGCTCAACAATTGGCCATTCGGAGCCGCAGTCTCGTTCGTGCTTATGACCTCGACGATCTTGCTGACGTCGTTCGCCAATCTAGTTGTGCAGCGACGATACCGGCGCTAAGCCTTCCCGCATGCAGAAACTTTTTCAGCCTGGTGACGCTGGCGTTAGCCCGGGCGTCGCTTCCGTCATTCCTTCCCACCTCTCGATCGTGCGGTCGTCGGGCTTCCAGGACTTCCGCTTGCTCGATTCCGGAGCGGGACGCAAGCTCGAGCGCGTGGGCCGGATCGTCGTCGACCGCCCCGAGCCCCAGGCGCTCTGGCCGCAGCGTCTCCCACCGGAACAGTGGGCCGACGCCCATGCCGTTTTCGCGGCCGACGACGACGAGGAGGCGGGGAAGTGGCGCCACAACAAAGGCGTGCCGGAGTTTTGGCCGATCAAGCTGCACGACCTTACGCTGCATTGCCGCCTCAGCAGTTTTCGCCATCTTGGAATTTTTCCCGAACAGTTGCCGCACTGGCAATGGATGCTGGACCGGCTGGCGACGATCAAGCTCGAGCGCGCCGCCGAACCGACGCGTGTGCTCAACCTGTTTGCCTATACGGGCGCGGCTACGCTGCTCGCGGCAGCAGCGGGTGCCGAGGTGACGCACGTCGATGCCTCCAAGCGAGCCATCGTCTGGGCCAAGGAAAATCAAGCCGCGTCCGGTCTTACCTCAGCATCGGTGCGCTGGATGATCGACGATGCCCGCAAGTTCGTCGCGCGTGAGATCCGGCGGGGGCGTCTCTATGATGTCATTCTCATCGATCCGCCAAAGTTTGGCCGTGGCCCCGCCGGTGAAGTCTGGGAGCTGTTCGAGCATCTGCCGGGCTTGCTGGCGGATTGTGAGAAGATCCTGGCACGCGGCACGTCGGCTGTGATCCTCACGGCCTACGCCATTCGAGCCTCGGCGCTGTCCATAGGGCAGCTTCTCACCGAGACGATGGTGCATCGGAGCGGTAGCATTGACTGCGGGGAACTGGCCATCACCGAGGAAAGTGGCGCACGCGCCATCCCAACCTCCCTGTTTGCCCGCTGGCGATCCGATGCGACGACAACCGGATAGGACGTCCTCCAGCGGGATGCGCAGCATTACCAGTCTGCAAAACGAGAGCGTCAAGTTCATCCGTGCGCTCGAGATGCGGAAAGCGCGACGCGAGACCAACCTGTTCGTCGCGGAAGGCGCTTCCGTGCTCATCACGGCGCGGGAGCAGGGTTGGCCACCCCGGACGATGGTACATGGTCCAGGCGCTCTCGACGTCGAGGCCTGTCGCACGTTGATCGATTGGGCGGAGGAGCGCGGCGCCGAGTGCCTCGCCGTATCGGATCCGGTGCTGGGCAAGCTCGCGTCCAAGGAAAATCCGCAAAACGTCATGGCGGTGTTTGAGCAGCGATGGTCGCAACCGCCGCCGCCGCAACCGCCGCCGGCGAAGGAGGAACCAGCGCCCGCGCTGTGGCTCGCCCTTGAGGAGGTTCGCGATCCTGGAAACCTCGGCACCATCGTTCGCACCATGGATGCCGTTGGCGGGGCTGGCATCATCCTGGTCGGTCCAACGTGTGATCCTTATTCGCGAGAAGCCGTGCGGGCCAGCATGGGGTCGATCTTCGCCGTCCCGATTGTTCGGCTGGAGCATGCGGCCTTCGCCGATCTGGCAAGCCGCTGGAGCGGAGGCGTGGTCGGCACGCATCTCGACGGCGCGCTGGATTTCCGCCAAGTGCGCTATCCCCCGCGCGTGCTGCTGGTGATGGGGAGCGAGGGCCGGGGGCTCTCGTCCGAGATGGCGGCGCTCTGTGGCCAGCTCGTCAAAATACCGATGGCCGGTGGTCTCGACAGCCTCAACCTGGCGATTGCGACGGCGCTGACGCTCTATGAGATCCGGCGACCCTATGTGTCGCTTGCTGGGCAATAATGCTGCGCAAGTGCCTCCGCAATGGTGCTCTCATAGTCACGCGCAATGGTTTCTGCCTCAAAGCAGCGGAAAAACCCCGT
>JBKJYG010000013.1:0-3308 GCA_046715905.1 Hyphomicrobiaceae bacterium
GGCCCACACCTGCACCGGCGACGGCAACGCTATGGTTCTGCGCGCGGGCCTGCCGCTGCAGGACATGGAGTTCGTTCAGTTTCACCCGACCGGGATCTACGGCGCGGGCGTCCTGATCACCGAAGGCTCACGCGGCGAGGGGGGCTATCTCACGAACTCCAATGGTGAGCGGTTCATGGAGCGCTACGCGCCGCACGTGAAGGATCTGGCTTCCCGCGATGTTGTATCGCGCTCGATGACGGTCGAGATTCGCGAGGGCCGCGGCGTCGGCAAAGCCAAGGACCACATCTACCTGCACCTGGATCATCTCGATCCGAAGATCTTGGCCGAGCGCCTGCCGGGCATCACCGAGAGTGCGCAAGTGTTCGCCGGCGTCGATCTGCGTCGTGAGCCGATCCCGGTGCTGCCCACGGTGCATTACAACATGGGAGGCATCCCGACCAACTATCACGGCGAGGTGTTCACGCTGAAAGGCGGCAATCCCGACCACATCGTCCCGGGGTTGATGGCGATCGGCGAAGCCGCCTGCGTGTCGGTGCATGGCGCCAACCGGCTCGGCAGCAATTCGCTGATTGATCTCGTCGTGTTCGGACGCGCGGCCGGCCTCCGCGCCGCCGACACGACGGAGAAGAACTCAAGCCATGCCGATCTGCCCAAGGATGGGGATGAGCTCGCCCTGTCTCGCCTTGATCGCATGCGTCATGCACGTGGCGGCACGCCGACCTCGGCCCTGCGAGGACAGATGCAGCGGCTGATGCAAAACAACTGCGCGGTGTTCCGCGACGGGCCGATCCTCACGGAAGGCGCCGCCAAGATCATTGAAATCTGGAAGGGATCGCGGGACATCGCCATCACGGACCGGTCGCTGATCTGGAATTCGGATCTGATCGAGGCGATGGAGTACGAAAACCTCATTTCGCAGGCGGCCGTGACCATGCTGGCTGCGGAAAACCGCAAGGAAAGCCGTGGCGCACACGCGCGCGAGGATTATCCCAACCGCGACGACAAGGATTGGATGAAGCATACCTTGACCTGGGCCGACGATGCCAAGCATCAGATCCGCGTCGATTACCGCCCCGTCCACACCTACACCATGACGAATGAGGTCGCCTACATCGAGCCCAAGGCGCGAGTGTATTGAGGGGCCGCCCCTGTCCCACCCGAATCGGGTAGTATCCGCCACTTGAGGGAGACATCTTTCAAGTGGCCAAAGCCCCTGAAAAACCTGATGGCGAGCGGGGCCGGTCCCCATCGGCCGCCCCGCCGGCTGGCGCCACACCGGACGAAGAAAACCCCGATACCCGTGTTGCGCCCGATCCGCTGTCGGCCGTGCTGCCCGCGCTCTCGGCGCTCGGCGCCATTGCCTCCATTGCCACGATCAACTGGGCCGGCCAGGAGAAGACGCCTGGACGCAGCCGCGCGCGACGGAAATCGGGAATTGCGCTGAGGGATCTCGAATCCTGCTGCATGGGGCTGCAGGAAATCTTCAAGCGGCTGCACCGCAACCCAAAGCTCTTTGCCGGCGAGGGCGGGGCGGTGTCCGCGCCCCTGAAATTCGGCGTGCATGGACCGCGCATCGATCAGACGACCGCGCGTACCGTCCACCAGCTCATGAACGATATTGCGTCCATGCTGGTGCTCGCCTCACAGAATTCGTTCGACGTCATGTGCGGCATCGAGGATGGCGAGATCGTGCCGCCCGAACAACTCTTCTATGGCTTTGGCGAGCAGCAGGATCGCCTCAACAAGCTCATCCAGAACCGGGCCACGCTGAAACATTCAGTCGAAATTGGCCTCGACATCTCGGACAAGCTGTGTGCGCTCGTGCGCGATCTCAAGACCTATAAGGTTGAGTAGCCACGGGCACGAACGAACGCGAAAGTTGCAGTACCAGCTCGTTCAGCACGAAGCGGCCGGAACGCGTGGCCCGCAAACGCTGCTCTCGGCCAGGGCCCGTTTCAAGCAGGCCGAGGCCCTCCAGCTTGGTCACGGCAGCCGGCGAGGGGCGCACCCCGCCCAGTGCCGCCAGACGCGTCAAGTCCAGCCCCTCCGTCAGGCGCAAACCCATCAACAGCACCTCGTCCGCTACCTCGGCCCTGGTCAACGGCTCATCGGCGACGATGCCATGCCCGGAGGTTTCGACCGCGGCCGCCCAAGCTTCAGGATGGCGCTCGGTCGCGAGCGCATGCCGTACACCGTCGATCGTCAAGCGGCCGTGCGCGCCGGGCCCGACGCCCACGTAATAACCATACCGCCAGTAAACGAGATTGTGCCGGCTCTCCTCGCCCGGGCGCGCGTGATTGGAAATTTCGTAAGCCGGCAGCCCGTGCCTCTCGGTCAACTCCTGCGTGACTTCAAACAACCGATCCGCAAGCTCAGGCTCCGGCACGACGAGCTTGCCGGCCTTGTGCAAAGCCGCGAATGGCGTCCCGTCCTCGATCGTGAGCTGGTAGAGCGACATGTGATCGCCGGCGAGCTGCAACGCGCACTCGAGCTCGGCGCGCCATGCGGCCTCGGTCTGCCCAGAGCGGGCATAAATCAAATCAAACGAAAACCGATCGAAGGTTTGCCGAGCAACGCTTAAGGCCCTGTGCGCCTCGGCCGCCGAATGCACCCGGCCCAGCGCCTTCAGATCGGCATCGGCCAGCGCTTGAATGCCGAGCGATACACGATTGATGCCCGCGGCTCGGTAGCCGCGGAAACGCTCCGCCTCGACACTCGAGGGGTTGGCTTCGAGCGTGATTTCGGCGCCCGGCTCGATGGCCCAGAGGCCAGCGATCGCGTCGAGAATAGCGCCCGCGGTCGATGCTTTCATCAACGACGGCGTGCCGCCGCCGAAGAACACACTGTGCACGGTTTGATCCGGCGACAGAGCCGCCATGTGGGCGAGTTCGCGCCGATAAGCCGCCAAGAACCTGCCCTCGTCCCAACCCGCGTGGCGGACGTGACTGTTGAAATCGCAATAGGGGCACTTCTGAGCACAAAACGGCCAATGCACATAGACCGCAAAGCCCGGCACAGCATTGCCCGGCCCTCGAGCGCTGTCGTCGCGCCGCACGGGATCAGAGGACGTGGTGAACCAATCGGAGGCGGGGATCATGCCAGGCAGGCCTCCACGAATTTCGAGAAGGCACGGGCGCGATGGCTGATGGCGTGCTTGGCTGCCGGCTCGATCTCGCCGAATGTCGAGGCTTGGCCTTCGGCCCCGAACATAGGATCAAAGCCAAAGCCCAGCTGGCCACATGGTGGCCCAGCCAAATTGCCAAAAATGCGGCCTTCGAATACCTCGTTCTCGCCGTCAGGCCAGG
>JBKJYG010000014.1:0-2769 GCA_046715905.1 Hyphomicrobiaceae bacterium
TCCCAAGCCGGCGAGACCAAGCCGCGCTGGGCTACAGGGACCCGAACGGACACCAAGCGGGTCTTGTAGTCCTTTTCAATCTGCCGGTCATACTCCGCGATCGTCACCTGCTGCTGACGCGCGCGCAGATGCACGACCTGATAGCCGCCAGCCTTGAGCTCGGTGAGCAGGGCGTTGAGCCCGCCCTCGGTCGAGGGCTGGATATCGTGAAAGAGGATGATCCCGCGTCCTTTGGTGGCCAGTTCCTGCATGACGTTGCGCACGACAGCGGTCGGGCTGCGGGTCTTGAAATCCTGCGAGTCGATATCGATCGAGAAAATAGCTGTGTTGCGGGCCTTCAGATGATCACGCAATTCCTGGGGATCACTCAGGTAGGGAAACCGGAAGAACGGCGCTGCCGGCCTGCCGAGCGCCCTTTGCGCGGCGCTGATCGCGAGCTCGATCTCGGTTGTCGCCTCGGCAATTGAAATCTTGGCCAGGTTCTGGTGCGACCAACTGTGCGTGGCGATGGTATGCCCGCGGGCTGCCGTCTCGCGCACGAGCTCGGGATAAGAGATCGCGCGTTGCCCGACGACGAAGAACGTGGCCTTCGCGCAGTGCGCATCCAGCGTGTCGAGAATCCGCGGCGTCAGCACCTTGTGGGGACCATCGTCGAAGGTGAGGACAACCTCGCCGTGCTGCAAGAGCTGTTGCCCGGAATATTGATTGTTGCCGAAGCGGGGCCCCCCCGAGGCATCGATTTCGATTGTGCGGCCGGCGGCCTCGGAGCTGCAATCAGCGCGCCCGGCACTCCTAGGCTGCGCGTCGGCAATCGAGCCAAGGCCGGCGCAAAGCACGAGCAGGCTCAAACAGCCTCGTCTTCGACCGGCACCCATCCCGAACCACCCCCTCCAACGTCGCCGCCGTCGCGCAGCATTTCCGCGCCGACGTCCCCTGCGGCTTCCCCCGGCCATGGCCGGATCTTGCTCTTCCCGGCGAGTGTAAAAATTGATTGTGGCAAGATGCAATGAGCCGCTTGCCACATGTAAGACGTTGTCAAGGCGTCTGACCGGCGGCATACCGTTGTGACCAGATCGATCGTGACGTCGTCTTGTTAGAGGGCGCTGGGCGGTTTGGCTGCGGCAGATAAGGAACTGCTGCCGATAAACTCGCAGGGTGGCAATCGCCGTCGATACACGAGAGGGTCCCCTTTCGATGCAAGATCCGGTCACAGCTCCGGTAGCCGAGGAATCCGGGCGCCCCAGCGCGGACCGGGTGGCCGCCGTTGCCGCCGCGCTGCAGGCGCATGATGCGGCCGAGGTGCGCCGGCTTGCGGGCGGACTTGCCGCGCCGGACTTGGCCGACGTCATCGAGTTCCTGGCCCCGGAGGAGCGGATCGAGCTCATCAAGTCGCTGGGGCTGGGATTCAATCCTGAGGTGCTGTCCGAGCTCGACGAAAGCGTTCGCGACCAGATTTCGGAGGCGCTGTCCAACGCCGACCTCGCGCGTGCGGTGGCGCGCCTGGACACTGACGATGCGGCTTATGTCATCGAAAGCCTCGAGGAAGCGGACCGGCAGGAGGTTTTGTCGCAGATCCCTTCGGGCGATCGGGCGGCGCTGGAACGAAACCTGGAATACGGCGACGAAACCGCCGGCCGTTTGATGCAGACCGATTTCGTCGCCGTCCCCCCGTTCTGGGATGTCGGCCAAGTGATCGACTACATGCGGGAGTCGGCGGAGTTGCCCGAAATCTTCTCTGATATCTTTGTCGTTGATCCTACCTACAAGGTGCTCGGCAGCGTGGATCTGTCGCGGCTGCTGCGATCGCAACGCCTGACCAAGGTCGAGGCCATCATGGACCCCGAGCGGCACGTGATCCTGGCCACGGCCGACCAGGAGGCGATGGCGCGTGAGTTCGAGCGCTATGACCTCCGGTCGGCGCCGGTCGTGGACGCGAACAACCGCCTTGTGGGTGTGGTGACTGTCGACGACGTGGTCGAGGTGATCCAGGAAGAGACCGAAGAAGATTTGCGGCGGCTGGCCGGTGTCGGCGACGAAAGCATGGCCGATTCGGTTCTGCCCACGGTGCGTGGCCGCTTCCTGTGGCTGCTGATCAATCTGCTGACGGCGGTGTTGGCCTCGGCGGTCATCAAGCTGTTCGATGCCTCGATCGAACAGATGGTGGCACTGGCCGTGCTGATGCCGATCGTTGCTTCGATGGGCGGCAATGCGGGCACCCAGACGATGACTGTCGCCGTGCGCGCGCTCGCGACCCAGAGCCTCGGGCCAGTCAATGCGACACGGGTCATCCTGCGCGAGACATCGGTTGGGCTCATCAACGGGGTGCTGTTCGCGGTGATCATGGCGGTGGTGGTATATCTCTGGTTCGGCGCCAGCCGGCTTGGGTTCGTCATTGGCGCGGCCATGATCTGCAATCTCGTGGCGGCGGCCCTGGCCGGCATTCTCATTCCTTTGATCTTGCATCACTACGGCTGGGACCCGGCCGTATCGTCGGGCGTGTTCGTGACCACGGTGACCGATGTGGTGGGCTTCTTCTCCTTCCTTGGACTGGCCACCCTCGTGCTACTATGACTGCGATGCACCGATCGGGAGCGACGCCATGCCTGTCACAGTCCGCCCTCTGCAGACGTCCGATAAGCCGCAATGGCTGCCGCTCTTCAAAGCCTACATCGCCTTCTACCAGGCCTCCGTCAGTGACGATGTGATCGAGACCACGTGGGGAAGGCTTCTGTCCACAGAGGAGGGCACGCACATCGGGCTCGTCGCCAC
>JBKJYG010000015.1:0-4709 GCA_046715905.1 Hyphomicrobiaceae bacterium
AGGAAGACATCTGCTACGCCACCACCAATCGCCAGGCTGCGGTCAAGGCCATCGCACCGCGATCGGATTGCGTGATCGTGGTGGGGGCGCCCAACAGCTCGAATTCGCTGCGTCTTGTCGAGGTGGCGGAACGGGCCGGATGCCAACGGGCTCTGCTCGTGCAGCGCGCCACCGACATTCCCTGGGACAAGCTCGACGGCGTGAATGTGCTGGGCATCTCGGCTGGCGCGTCGGCGCCCGAGGTGCTGGTCGACGAGATGATCGCCGCCCTCGCCACGCGCTTCGCGGTCAGGGTCGAGACGGTCAAAACGGCTGAGGAGCGCATCTCCTTCAACGTGCCGCGCGAGCTGCGCGAGTAAGCACGCGGGCGGGGGTGGATCGAGAGGGACGCATGGCCGTTTACACGGAAGTGCCCGACGAGGAACTGGCCGAGTTTGTCACCGGCTATGGCCTGGGCAAGCTCATCTCCTACAAAGGGATTGCTGAAGGCGTCGAGAACACCAACTATCTCGTCACCACGAGCACGGGACGCTACATCCTCACGCTGTACGAGAAGCGCGTGCAACGGGAAGACCTGCCGTTCTTCTTGGGTCTGCTCGAGCATCTCGCCGGTCGCGGCCTGACGTGCCCCACGCCGGTGCGCGATCAAGCCGGGCGGGTGCTGGGTGAGCTTGTCGGTCGCCCCGCCGCATTCGTGACGTTTCTGGAAGGCGTGTGGATCCGCCGGCCCCGGGTCGAGCACTGCGCGGCGGTGGGGCGCGCGCTGGCGCAACTGCATCTGGCCGGCGCGGATTTCCCGATGCATCGTCTGAACGCCCTCGGACAGGACGACTGGCGGCCCCTGTTTCGCCGCTTCGAGGACCGAGCGGACGCCATTGCTCCAGGCCTGGCTCAGACCATTGCCCGCGAACTTGATTTTCAGTCGGCGCATCGGCCCGCCGGTCTGGCAAGCGGCATCATTCACGCCGTTCTTTTTCCCGACAATGTCTTCTTCCTGGAGGGTCGACTGTCGGGCCTGATCGATTTCTATTTCGCCTGCAATGAAGCGTTCGCCTACGACCTCGCCATCTGTCTCAATGCCTGGTGCTTCGAGGTGGATTTCTCCTTCAACGTCACCAAGGGTCGCGCACTCCTCAAGGCCTACGATGGCGTGCGCCGCATTCCAACCATCGAAGCGGAGGCGCTGCCGATCCTCGCGCGCGGCGCGGCGCTGCGCTTCCTTCTGACGCGCGCCTACGACTGGATCAACACACCGGCGACGGCGCTCGTCAGTCGCAAGGACCCCATGGAGTATGTCCGCCGGCTGCGGTTTCATCAGGGCCTGACCTCGGCACGCGACTACGGATATGAGGGCCCGGCATGAGCGACACATGGCCGGAGGTGCTGATCTACACGGACGGCGCCTGCTCGGGAAATCCGGGGCCTGGCGGATGGGGCGCCATCCTGATCGCCGGGCCGCATCGCAAAGAAATCACCGGCGGTGAGACACAGACAACCAACAACCGCATGGAACTGCTGGCGGCGATCTCGGCACTCGAGGCGCTGAAACAGCCGTCCCGCGTGGCGCTGCATACCGACAGCAACTATCTGCGCGACGGCATCATGAAGTGGATCCACGGCTGGAAACGCAACGGCTGGAAAACGGCCGTCAAGAAGCCTGTCAAGAACGTCGAGCTCTGGCAAAGGCTCGACACGGCGCAACAGCGTCACGCGATCGAGTGGCACTGGGTCAAGGGTCACGCCGGGCACGACGAAAACGAACGCGCCGACGTTCTGGCGCGCGACGGGATGAAGCCCTTTCTGCGCCGCAACGGCCGGTGATCAGCGGGCGCCGATGCGATCGGGGATCGTAAACTGAAAACAGGCGCCCCTCTCGATGGGCGTGAGTTCCAGCGTGCCGCCGTGCGCCAGCACCAGCTCGTGCGCGATGGCGAGGCCGAGCCCCGTGCCCCCCGCCCGCACGGACCCTTGAAAAGCCTGGAACAGATGCGCTCGTGCCCGCGGCGGCACGCCAGGACCATCGTCGCTGACGGCGACGCTGACCCGGCGGGCCTCTCGCCTTACTGCGACCTTGATGCCCCCCCGGGCGTTCGGGCCTTGCCCTTCGATCGCCTGCAGGGCGTTGCGGACGAGGTTGGTCAGGATGCGAAACAGGTGCTCGCGGTCCGCATCGATGCGCAGCGCCTTGTCGATCTCGACACGCCATCCGATGGTGTCGTCGCGCGGCAACCCAAGTCCGTCCGCGGTTTCCTCCAGCAGTGGCTCCAGCAGCAGCAATTCCCGGCGCGGCGCCCGCTCGGCAGCTTGGCCGAATTTCAGCGTATCGTTGCAGAACGTGATGGCACGGTCGAGCGAGGCCATCAGCTTCGGGGCAAACAGCTTGACGGTGGGATCCGGGCTCGAGGACAGGCGGTCCGAAAGCAATTGCGTGTTGGCCAACAGATTGCGCAGGTCGTGGTTGATCTTGCTGACAGCTAGCCCCAGGGCCGCAAGCCGGTTCTTCTGGTTGAGAAGTTGCGACAACTCCGATTGCATGTGCGCCAACTCACGCTCGGCGACGCCCACCTCGTCGGCGCGCTGCGAGGGCTGGATGATCCGGCTCTTATCCTCGGGGTTCTCGCTGAAATGCAGCATGTTGTCGGCGATGCGCATCATCGGCTGCACCAGCAGCTTGTTGAGCGCCATATAGACGAGCGCAGCGGTCAGTATCGAGATAATGACCGACAGCCCTAGGATATTGACGGCAAATCGCACCATCGCCGACTTGAGCGGCGCCTCCGGCAGCACGATCTCGATCTGATCACCCGCGCCATCGCCGGGCCGGCCCATGATCCGCAGCATGCGATCCTCGGGCGCGGCGAAAGTAGCCATCGCATCCCAGATCACACCCAGGCGTGCCGACAGGCTCGGCCCCGGCCCCCCTCGTCCGAACTGGGTCAGATCGAACGTCTGATCGACCGGCACGGCCACGTCGGGCTGCAGGATGAGCTGGCGCTGATCGTTGCGCTTGAGGGCCACGGCGCGCACCTGGGCCGTTCGCAACAGCTCGGTGCGCAACATTGGAGGAATATCACCGGACGAGGCCTCGGCCGCCAGCGAGGCGAGCTGCGCCGCCGTCAATCGATCACTGAGCCAGCTCACCCGGAAATTCGCGACCGAGGGCACGAAGATCAGGATCTCCGACAGCATGACAAAGACGATCGTGAGCAGAAGCAGCTTGGCCGACAATCCGCGCCGCCGGATCCGATCGGCCACTCGCAGCCACATCCGCGCCGATCGCACGTTCGAGCCGGTGCGGCTCGAGGCATCACCTTGTTCGACCTTCTGGTCCAAACGCTACTCTCGATTGCAGCCGTCAGGCGCCGATGTCATCGAGCGCGGCGGCAACTCTAAACTATTGTGAGACTTACTTTATCCGAATTTACGCAGAAACCCGATAACCTTTTTGATCAATGGGCTGCCAGCCTTGAGCGAATAATAGCCAAGGGCTGCACGTTTATTGATTTCCATCAGCGTCGGGTAAGGCGAAATCCAACGCGTCATGGCGGTGATCTTCAGGCCCTCGGCAATCGCCAGCGACCACATCTGGATCAGTTCGCCGGCATGCTCGCCGACAATTGCGGCGCCCAGAATGCGGTTTTTCTTATCGGTCACGACCTTGACGAAACCATCCGTGACGCGTTCCGCCTGGGCCCTGTCGTTCTCGTGAAAGGGCCAGCGATAAACGTTGATCGACCCCGCCTTTTCCCTGGCCTGCGCCTCCGTAAGCCCAACATTGGCAAGTTCCGGATCGGTGTACGTCACCCACGGCACATGGTCCTCACGCACCTTCGCCCAAAGCCGGAACGCGACCCGCCGCAGTACGATACCGGCATGGTAGTTCGCCATATGCGTGAACTGGAAGCTTCCCGCCACGTCGCCGATTGCAAAAACGCGCGAGTTGGAGCTGACGAGGCCCTTCGACACCCGGATCCCGCGCCGATCGTAGCTGACGCCCGCCGCCTCGAGATTAAGATCCTGCACGTTGGGCTTGCGGCCAACCGCCATCAGCAGATGCGTACCCTCGACCGCGGATTGCCCCTGCCCGTCGGCCGTGAGGACGCGGATGGCGCCGGCTCGGCCTTCCACGGCCTCCACCTTCGCACCTTCCAGGATCACGAGCCCTTCATCGCGGAGCTTGCGCAACACGACCTCGGACAGCTCGGGATCATCCTTCCCCAGAGCCTTGGCCGCTTCGATTACGGTCACCTTCGATCCAAGCCGATGGTGGGCCTGCGCCAGCTCGATGCCGATGGGGCCGCCTCCGATGATGATCAGGTGGGGCATCCGCTGGTCATTGTCGAAGATCGTCTCGTTGGTGAAAAAGGGCACCTGGTCGAGGCCCTTGATGGGCGGAACCAGGGGCGATGAGCCGGTCGCCACGCAGAAGCGCCGGGCCCGGATCAAGGTATCGCCGGCAACCACCGAGCGCCGGTCGACGAAGCGGCCGGCGGCCTGGATCACGGTGACACCCAGACCCGTGAACCGCTCGACGCTGTCATTGGGCGCGATCGCCTCGATCACCGAGAGCACATGACGTTTGACACGCCCGGCGTCGATTTCGGGCTCGACCGGTGCAATGCCGAACGGGCCGACATTGCGCATCAGATGCGCACGCCGCGCCGCGGCGATGAGGGCCTTGGACGGAACGCAGCCGTAATTCAGGCAGT
>JBKJYG010000016.1:0-3788 GCA_046715905.1 Hyphomicrobiaceae bacterium
CCTTGTCAGCCGAAACCTTCGTCAGCGCCGCCGTCAAAGTCGTCTTGCCGTGGTCAACGTGGCCGATCGTGCCCACGTTAACGTGCGGCTTGCTGCGATCGAACTTTTCCTTGCCCATCGGTGGCTCCAATGTTTGCGATGACGACCGGCAGACAACGGCACCGACGAGGACGGCGCCTACGCGGCCGCTGACCGGGAAGCGGCACTGCTTTATCAGCGCTCGTCTAGCGGCTTAAAAAAGGATGTTCAAGCCTGATGTCATCGTAAACGGTCCCGGTCCCTCTCAGCGGCAAAGCCCTTTCCGTGATAGAGGGTTCAGGCTGCGATCGCACAGCCGTCGTCATTCGCGCGATCTTGAAGCGAAATTTACGATTTCGTCAGGGACACCCGAACATCGTGGCACAGCATCAATCTGACACCCAGTTCGTCCGGCGCTTGTTCATCGCGGCCGGCATAGGCGTGTTGATTGTGGTTCTATATCTTTTGCTGGACCTCATCCTCGTCGTGTTTGGCGCCATTCTCGTCGCCATGGCCCTGCGTGGGCTTGCCCGTCCGATCGCCGAAAGCTGCGGCCTTCCCAACGGGTGGGCGCTGCTGGTTGCGTGCCTCGGCGTTGTCGCCGTGCTCGCGGCCGGCGTCCTTTTTCTTGGTCCCGAGCTCGTCCGTCAGTCGCAGGTGTTATATCAGCAGCTCCCTGGCGCCACGGAGCGGCTGATGCGGGAATTCCAGCTCGGCAGTCTGTCCGAGATGGTCAAAAGCCTGAGCACCGCATCAGGTGTCGCAAGCCTCGTCGGCCGGATTTTGGCCTGGAGCTCAGCCTTGATTGGCGCCCTCACCTCCCTCGCCTTGATCATCGTGGGTGGGCTTTATCTCGCCGCCAACCCGCGGCTCTACCGGGAGGGCTTCGTCAAGCTCTTCCCCCCGTCGCTCCACGCCCATATCAACACCGCGCTGGATGATATCGGAACGGCTTTGTCGCAATGGCTGAAGGGTCAACTGCTCGCCATGCTGCTGATCGGGCTGCTGACGGGTATCGGACTCTGGTTTGTTGGGCTTCCGTCGGCATTCGCGTTGGCCTTCATGGCCGGGCTGTTCGAGTTCATCCCCTACATCGGTCCGATTGCGGCTGCCATTCCCGCGCTGCTGATCGCCAGCGCACAGGACACCACCACGCTGCTCTGGACATTGGCCGTCGTCGTGGGGGTGCAGCAGATTGAAAACACGCTGATCGTGCCGTTCATTGCTCAGCGCATGGTCTCCGTACCGGCGGCGGTGGGGCTGTTCGCGGTGGTGGCGATGGGAATTCTGTTCGGGCCACTTGGACTGCTGTTCGGCTTTCCATTGGCCGTCATGATCGATACGGCCGTACGGCGTCTGTACGTCCGCGACACACTGCATGAGCCCGTTGAAATCGTCAGCGACGACCAGCCAACCACGCGCGCGGTGCACGTCGAGCAAGCGGCCATTTCGGCATCGCGGCCTGATGAAAGCCGCTAAGCGACACCGAGGGCGGCGTGCACCTGCTGCAAGGTTTCGATGGCATCGGAACCGGCCGTGATGAACCCGTCCACACCGGCGGCCCTCAGCTCCGCCTCCCCCGACTTCGGCCGCCCGGCCGCAAAGAGCGTCTTGGCGCCCGCAGCCTTCAATGCGCCGGCGGTCGCTTCGCCAAGCTCGGCATAGACCTCATCCGATGAGCACAGGCACCCCGCAATGGCGCCACTTTCGGCGAAGGCTTGGGCCGCCTGCGTCGAGTTGGTGAAGCCCGGCGATGCAAGTCCCTCGACGCCGCCGGCCGCCAGGAAATTGCACATCCACGTCGTGCGAACCCCGTGCACGGCCAGGGGGCCAAGCGAGGCGAGGAACAGTCGGGGTGGATGGCCGACGCGCCGCTCATACCGGTCAGCCGCGTCGCGCAAGGCTTCGAACGGCGCGGCGAGACGGGAGGGCGTCAGACGGCGCGCGCGTGCACCCGGCAGCTCGGCTGGGAGAACGTCCATCGGCCAGGCCTCGACGAGGATCCCATCATCGCCGAGCTTGGGGTAGGCCGATGAACCGGTCAGCGGCAGGCGACCCGTGGCAACGCGCCGGATACGTTCATCGCGGGCCTTCTCGATCTCATCCTGGATGAATCCTGACGTCAGTGCGTCAGCCATGCCGCCGCGCCGCTCGATATCCTGGAACTTGGACCACGCCGCGCTGGCGAGCTCTGCCGTGAGTCGCTCGACATACCAGGACCCAGCGGCGGGATCCGCGACCCGCGCCAGCCCGCTCTCCTCCATCAACACAATCTGCGTGTTTCGCGCCAGTCGGCGAGCGAACGCATCAGGCTGGCCCAGCGCCCATGTGAACGGCAAGACCGTGATCATATCCGCGCCGCCCATACCTGCCGCTGCGCAAGCCATGGTGGTGCGCAGCAGGTTCACCCAAGGGTCCCGTCGGGCCATCATGCGCTGCGAGGTGGTGGCGTGCCGTTGCACTTGGGCCGAGGCATCGGTCGCGCCGCACGCACGGCCAACCTGCCCAATGAGCAGCTTCAGCGCGCGCAGCTTGGCGATGCCGAGAAACTGGTCCGCATCGATGGCCACGGAGGTCACAATCTTCGGCAGCACGTCGGGGGGACTCAGGCCCGCCGCCTCGCAGGCCCGCAGGTAGGCGACACAGCTCGCGATCACGCAGGCGAGCTCTTGAGCCTCCGTCGACCCCGCTTCGTGGTAGGTCTCGCCCGTGGCTCTCAAGGAGCTGAGGCCTGGCTCCGATAAGCTTGTCGCGGCCAGATCAGCCGCTATCGCAAGGCTGCGCTCGATCGGATGGTATAAGGCGCCGGTGGCGGCCAAATTCGACAGCGGATCATAGCCGAGGGCCCCATGGCGTTGCCCTTCGGGGATGCCGCGAGAGCGCCAGATGCCCAGCAGACTGCCGGCCGCATCCGGCGTGTACTCGCCGGCGATCAAGCGGACAGAGCAGGCATCGAGCAGCACGCCCTCCAGCGCCGCACCAAGCGTCGGCTCGTCATAACTCAGCCCGATACTGCCGGGCGAGGCAACCTGCAGGCCGATGCCGGTGACGCCGCCTTGAAGGTCGTCAAGCACGGCAGCGTTCACCGCCACGGGATCGGACCCGATATAGGTTTGCGCAATCGACCAGGCGCGCCGTGCGACTTGAAGAGTTGGGGGAGCCGCAGACCGGCAGTCGGCGGTTGCCGATCCGATCGCATCCTGGCGCGTATACAAAGGGTCGATGCGGATATCATCGTCTGTTCGAGAGACGAGCCGGCGTTCGAAGTCGGCACCTTTGAGAACCTTCTCGACCAGCGCCATCCATTGGCTCTCCTGAGGTGCCGTGAAGATGCCGGCTAACGGGGTCTGCGTCATGATGCTGCCTATTTTCTTGGCCTACGCTTGGTCGAAGCGAGCTGCCGGGCGTCCGAAACGCCGCTCCATTACTCATGCCGAAAAAATCTTGGGTCCGCCCTTTGGGCTCCTTGGGACTGCGGCACTGCGACTTTCCATCACCTTACAGTGATCGACCTTGTTAACGCATTGGTAAGTACGCTCTTATCAGGTTAAAGCCTTGGTCGAATGCTGGGCCAGGGTCATATCGTGCCACCCGCTTTGCTTCCGCTGCGGTGCGGTACGGTGCAAGACATTGGTTTGAGGGTCGAATGCGAACTGATGTTGGAACCCTTCTCTCCATCGCACGGTCTTACTTGATGACCCTCTTTAGTTTGACATGGCCGATGTCGAGGCACGTTTCGTTCAAAGCTGCTGGCCCGAGTGACGCTGGCT
>JBKJYG010000017.1:0-4905 GCA_046715905.1 Hyphomicrobiaceae bacterium
CCGGCGCTGCCATCACCCCGGGGCACGAATGCCGCGATCTGGCACGGAAGATCGGCAACTTCGAACTCGGTCACCCGGTGAATGCCGCTCTTTCCCTCGAGCAAGTTTGCCCAGGACGCCTCCACGCCGCTCCCCAGCGGAGTGACAAGACCCAAGCCCGTGATCACGACACGCCGCATGCCATCACCCATGTTGGCCGCGCCCAAGGGCACGACCTTCGCTCATTCGCGCGTTGATGGAGGCTGATCAGGCAGCCTTTGCCTGCTTCTCGAGGAATTTCACGGCGTCACCCACAGTCTGGATCTGTTCAGCGGCGTCGTCGGGAATCTCGCACCCGAACTCCTCTTCGAAGGCCATAACCAGCTCGACCGTGTCGAGGCTGTCGGCCCCAAGGTCATCGATAAAGCTAGCACCTTCAGTCACCTTGTCGGCTTCGACGCCGAGGTGCTCGACAACAATCTTTTTTACACGCTCTGCGACGTCGCTCATTGCAAGATCCCTCGCCGGTTCCTTTAGTCGGGCCACAGATGCAGCCGCGATTGTTTCTGTTTCGAGCTGCTGCGGTTACTGGTTCTGGTCAGACTGATCAAGGCGAATTGTTGCCGCGACGCTCTGACTAACAACGTTCAAAGTCCATTCGATCTCACCACGACACTGGCTCCAGCTAGCGTTGCGGTTCGATCATTAGCACGCGCAGTGATATCAAAGCTGGGCTTTTCCCCACAATCTTGAGTTGGGCTTGAGTTGGGGCGTTGGTCGCTCGTTAACATTTTTGTTTCGTCTAAGCCAGCGGTTCGCGAGGCCCGGGTTTCGAGCCAGAACTGTTAAATGTGCAAAGGGTTGCATCGGCCAGAACACCGATCGCGGTCAGGGCATTAACATGCCGCCGTTGACGTGTAGCGTTTGCCCCGTAACGTAGCGTGCCTCGGGGCTCGCCAGATAAATCGCGGCCGCCGCAACGTCATCGGGATCGCCAAAGGAATGCGCGGGAATGGCGTCCTTGACCATGGCCACTTGCTTCTCGGACAAGGAGTCGGTCATCGGTGTCCTGATGAATCCTGGGGCAATGCAGTTGGCCGTAATGCCGCGGGGCGCGACTTCCCGCGCCAGCGACTTGGTCATGCCGATCATACCCGCCTTCGAGGCGGCGTAGTTGCCCTGGCCTGGGTTGCCCAGAAGGCCCGAGACCGACGAAATGTTGATGATGCGGCCAAACCCGCTCCGGTTCCGCAGCATGTGACGGGTGCCCGCGCGCATCAACATGAAGGTCGAGGTCAGATTGACGGCAATCACGTCATCCCACTGCTCGTCCTTCATGACCATGAACAAATTGTCCTTGGTCAGTCCCGCATTGTTGACCAGGATGTCAAGACGCCCCCCGAGGTCTTTGACCGCGGTATCGATGAGCGCACCAACCTGATCCTTATTGGCAAGATCGCACGGGCAGACAACCGCGCGCTCCTTAAGCTCGGCTCGCATCGCCTCGAGCTTGTCCGTCTGCCGGCCCGACAGCGCAACCGTCGCCCCTTGCCGGTGAAGGGCGCGGGCAATCGCCCCGCCGATGCCGCCCGTGGCTCCAGTGACGAGCGCGGTCTTGCCTGTCAGGTCGAACATCGATCGCAGATCCTCAAATTGCTCATGGCTCCAGACTCGATTGCATTGCGGCCCATGCGGGAGCGAGATCGTCGGGGGTGCCAACGGCCATGGCTTTCAAGCCTTTATCGATCCGTCCCGCAAGTCCGGTCAAAACCTTGCCCGAACCGATCTCGAACACGTGGGTCACACCCGACCCTGCCAACGCGAGAACGCACTCGCGCCAGCGGACGGTGCCGGTGATCTGCTGAATGAGACAGCGGCGGATTTCGGCCGGATCGGAAATCGGCTCCGCCCGAACATTGGCGACCACGGGAACGGCGGGACGTTTCATTGCCACACTGCCCAGCGCTTCGGCCATGATATCGGCAGCCGGCTGCATCAGGGAACAGTGAAAGGGGGCCGAGACCGGCAACGGCATCGCGCGGCGGACGCCGTGCTTCTTTCCGACTTCGGCCACGCGATCGATTGCCGTTTTATGGCCCGACAGCACGACCTGGCCGGGATCGTTGTCGTTCGCCACGTCGCACACATCGCCTTGGGCGGCTTCGGCGGCCACCTGGCGGGCGGTTTCAATGCCAACGCCGAGCAACGCCGCCATCGCGCCGACGCCAACGGGTACGGCTTTCTGCATGGCCTGGCCGCGCAGCTTCAAGAGGCGAGCCGCATCGTGCAAACTGAACGTTCCCGCGGCCGCGAGGGCCGAGTACTCACCCAGCGAGTGCCCCGCCACGAACGATACATGCCGCGCGAGATCGAGCCCTTTATCTTGCTCCAGAACCCGCACGACCGCGAGCGACACCGCCATCAAGGCCGGCTGCGCATTCACAGTCTAGGTCAGCGCTTCGGCAGGCCCCTCCCACATGAGGGTCGAGAGCTTTTGCGCCAGGGCGTCGTCGACCTCATCGAACACCGCCTTGGCGATGGGAAACCTCTGGGCCAGCTCTCGGCCCATGCCCACGGCTTGGCTACCCTGACCTGGGAAAAGGAATGCGGTGGCCATGACGAAGAGCCGTCCTCTGTCGATCGGCAGTGCGACGCGTTAAGCACCGCCAAACGATCCAAGTCAAGGATTGTACTCGGAATCGCCGCGGCGGCGCCTCCCTTCAAACGGTAATCTTATTACGGGTTACAAGGGGTGCCCGGGCGACGTATGCTGATCCCTCAGTCCCATAGAAAACGAATTTGGAAACGCCCATGAACCTTTCTCGCCGACAATTTGGCCCCTTGGCCGCAGCCGGTGCTGCTTCAGCAATCGCCAGCCCAGCCATCGCCCAGGGCGCGCCGAGCCTCAAGTGGCGGCTGACTTCGAGCTTCCCGAAGAGCCTCGACACACTGTTTGAAGTGGCGCCGACCGTGGCCCGTCTGGTCGGTGAGATGAGCGACGGCAAATTTCAACTGCAGGTGTTTGCCGCCGGCGAAATCGTACCGGGCTTGCAGGCCATGGATGCGGTTTCCAACGGCACTGTCGAGTGCTGCCAGACCTACGGTGGCTACTATATTGGCAAGACGCCCGCCCTCATCTTCGACGGCTCGCTGCCGTTCGGCATGACGCCCCGCCAGCATTACGCATGGTATATCCACGGCGGCGGGCGCAAGCTGATGGACGAGGTGTACGATAAAGAAGGCGTCGTTGGCATCCCGTGCGGCAACACGGGTGGCCAGATGTTCGGCTGGTTCCGCAAGGAGCTGAAGACGGTCGAGGACTTCAAGGGCATCAAGATGCGCGTCGCGGGTTTCGGCGGCAAGGTGATGGCCAAAATGGGCGTTGTCCCCCAGCAGATCGCCGGGGGCGAGATCTATACCTCGCTGGAGAAAGGCACCATCGATGCCTGCGAGTGGGTCGGCCCCTATGACGACGAGAAGCTCGGCTTCCACAAGGTGGCCAAATATTACGTGCTGCCGGGCGTCCTCGAGATGCAGGCCAACAACGTCTTCATGATCAACAAGGCTGCTTGGGCGACGCTGCCGCCCAGCTACCAGACCATGCTGAAAACCGCATGCTGGCAGGCGATGGTGGAAATGCTGGCGTCCTACGATGCCAAGAATGCCAAAGCCATCACGCGCCTGCTCAGCCAGGGTACGCAGCTCGTCAGCCTCACGCCCGAAATCCTGAAATCGCTGCGGGCAGCGCTCGAGCAGGTCCTCGACGAGGAAGCGGCAAAGTCGGAGCAGTTCAAGGCGATCCTGGAGCCGTGGCGTGCGTTCCGGAAAGAGCAGCATCAATGGTTTGGACTGGCGGACACCCGCACCGAATTTTCAGTCTATTCGCAGACGAACTGACGTCGGATAGGGCGGGGCCGGACAAATCGGCGCCGCCCTCCTATTCCGGAACCGTCCCATCGGAACCGTGCCCCGCCGAGAACGCTTTAGTGTGCTCACAAGCGGCATACGGGCAAACTCTTGGCAAAAGAACCATCACGACAAGGCGCGCTGGCGCATCATGGCTCGGCAGTCCTTCCGAGTGTCGAGGTCGATAGCTATAATCTCGAACTCGAGGACGACGACGGCTTTGTGGGCGACAAAGCCAGTCGCCAGGTGTTTGATGACCGGGTTGATGCGTGGCGCGAGGCCGTGCAGAAACCTGGTCAGGATCCACTCGGTGACAAAGACGCCAATGAGTTAAGCAAAAATCAGCTCGACGCCCACCTGACCGGGGACGATCCGGACGCTGCGGCCGTGTTGCATAGCGCGGTGGAGGATTTCGCACAGCAACTGGCCGGGGTCGTCCGCCGCTTTCTGCGCTCGAAAGGCTGGCGGGATACCGAAGCCGCGGTCATCGGCGGGGGCTTTGCAGGCAGCCGCATCGGCCAGCTCGCCGCCGCCCGCGCATCAATGATCCTGGCGGCTGAAGATATTGCGATCGAATTCCGGGCGATCTCCAATCATCCCGACGAGGCAGGCCTCATCGGCGCCGTCCACCTGATGCCGGCCTGGCCGCTGGAAGCCCATGACGCCATTCTCGCCGTCGACATCGGTGGCACCAATATCCGCGTCGGCGTGGTCGAGCTCAATCTTAAAAAGGCCAGTGATCTGTCCAAGGCCAAGGTTTGGAAGTCCGAGCTCTGGCGGCATGGAGACGAAGATCCCAATCGATCCGAAGCCGTCGACCGGCTGATCGAGATGCTTGAAGATCTGATCGCGCAAGCGTCGAAGGCTAAGCTCCAAGTCGCGCCGGTGATCGGCATCGGCTGTCCCGGCCGAATAGCCGAGGACGGATCGATTGAGGCCGGAGCGCAGAACCTGCCCGGCAACTGGGAAAGCAGCAAGTTCAACCTGCCTGAAGCCATCCTGAAAGCCATTCCTCACATC
>JBKJYG010000018.1:0-5919 GCA_046715905.1 Hyphomicrobiaceae bacterium
CGGACCGCTGCAGATCTTCACGGAAGGGCAAAGCCATCTTGTCGAGGAAGGACGACCATTCCGGCCCATCGGCCTCCGCCTTCCGCAAGCGCTCGATGTTTTGAGCAAAATAAGCCGCGGTAAATGAACCGCCAGACAAAGAGGACATCAGATCTATCTGACCGAGCAGGTTTGCCCCCTGCAGGGCCGTGTTCGTCGCAGGAATACCAAGCCGGCTGCGGCGCATCTCACGCAAGACGGCCGCGGCAAGATAGGCTGCTCGGCTCCCGCCGCCGGACAGCGCGAGCCCCAGGGCAACGCTATTCAGTTCCAGGGGCGAATAAGGACCGCTGTTTTGGGACGGATTGTCGGAAAAGCAGGCCCCAATCGGTGAAAACGGCTGGCGGTCTGGAAGAATCTGATTGGCCAGGCCAGTTGCCAGGAGTGCCATCAACGCCACTGCGAGTGCAACCCGCTTCTTCGTCATCGACCGTCACCCCCTTAACTTCGTAGAAAGCCTATCACCGATTGATGCCTTCCCCCACGTACTGCCGTTAAGCATGGCCGCACGTCTGGGGGGCCTTTCCGCTTTCAGGCAGCGCTTGCGGGCGGGCGTCCTTCCAATGGGCTTCGTGGTGGACACGGCATCGATCCATCGAGTGGCATGTGTATTGCTTTAATTCGTGGGCAGGAGCGGAGTGATCTGTTTGACACGCTACGGGACAGGGAGTGCACCAGAATGATCCAAGCTATCGTTTCAATAACGGCAGCCCTCACGGCCTTCTCATTTTTGAGCACCAATTCCTCGGCCTGGTTCGGCGTCGCTGAGAGCGCGATCTGGATGGGCTTACTCCCCGGCGTCTGGCTGATGAGTTGGATTGTGCTGCGCGATTGAGCGCGAGGGGCCGCTTGCGAGGCCATCCGGGTCGACGCTGAGAGCGCTGGCTGCGACCCTCAAATGGACACCCGCTTCCCGGCGCTGGGGGGAGGGGTCATCTAGCTATTCTGCCAGCAGCCCGGGTTGCCTGCCGCGCGACGACGGCAAAGAACGGCGCGACGCTCGTCCAAGTCCCGCCGCATCCCGATCCTTGCCAGATCGACGGCCGACCTTGTTCGCCGCTGGCAGGGACGAGACGTGCCTTCGATGATCCGCTTGACAGTCAATGGGGCATTCGCCAAACCACCCCTTCTCCTTTCGCGGGCGTGGCGGAATTGGTAGACGCACTGGATTTAGGTTCCAGCGGCGCAAGTCGTGGGGGTTCGAGTCCCTCCGTCCGCACCAAAGCCCTAGGGTTGAGGCGGGGGCATCCCCTTGCCCGGACGACGCTTGAGCCGTCGGCTTGAGTGACTGAAGGTTTCATCCCGCCTTGAGCGTCGCTCGAGCGGATCCCAATGAAGGCCGTCCGGAGCCGGACGCGGGTCGAAGCAGGCGAAAACACGATGCAGATCTCGGTGACGACGAGTGAAGGATTAAAGCGGACGCTGAAGGTCGTCATCGGCCAAAGCGAGCTGGGCGATCGGTTCGCCGCGCGCCTGGGCGAGGTTCGCGGCAACATCGAGTTGAAGGGCTTTCGTCGCGGCAAGGTGCCCGAAAGCCATATCCGCAAGGTGTATGGTCGTTCGCTGATGGCCGAAGTCGTGCAGCAGGCCGTGGAGGAAACCAGCCGGCAAGCGCTCGAAGAGCGCAAGGAACGCCCGGCCTTCCAGCCCAAGATCGAGCTTCCCGAGGACAAGGACGAGGTCGAGCGGCTGATCACGGGCGGCTCCGATCTCGCCTATTCGATGTCGTTCGAGGTGCTCCCCGAAATCACCATTGCCGATCTCTCGACGCTCAAGTTCGAGCGCTTGGTGGCCGACGTTCCCGACGCCGCCGTCGAGGAGGCGATCGGCGAACTGGCCAAACGCAACGTCGCCTATGAAGCTGAGGAGGGCCGGGCGGCGGGCGATGGCGACCAGCTTACGATCGATTTCGTGGGCCGCATCGATGGGGAGGAATTCGAAGGCGGCAAGGCTGAAGACGTGCCGCTGGTGCTCGGGCAAGGCGGTTTCATCCCCGGGTTCGAGGACGGCTTGAAGGGCGCGAAAGCGGGCGAGGACCATAGCGTCAAAGCCTCATTCCCAGCCGAGTATCCGGTCGAGCGGCTGGCGGGCAAGGAAGCCAACTTCGACGTCAAGGTGAAGGCCGTGGCCAAGTCGGTTCAACCCGCGATCGATGATGCGTGGGCCAAGGGCCTCGGCAGCGAGGACTTGGCTCAACTTAAGGAGCGGCTGCGGGCGCAGATACAAAGGGAGTATGACCAGATTTCCCGCGCCAAAATGAAACGCGGCATGCTGGATGAGCTTGACAAGGCGCATCAGATGGCGCTGCCGCCGACGCTGGTCGAGAACGAATTCGAGACCATATGGGCGCAGCTCAAGCAGGGCATGGAACAGAATAAAAAGACATTTGACGATGAGGGCAAGAGCGAGGATGAGGTCCGGGAAGAGTATCGCCGGTTGGCAGAACGGCGCGTGCGGCTGGGTCTCGTGCTGGGCGAGATCGGCGAAAAGGCCAAGATCGAGGTGACGCAGGACGAGCTGCGCAACGCGCTGTTCGAGCAGGCGCGCCGTTTTCCCGGTCAGGAAAAGATGGTCTATGAGTATTTCGAGAAGACGCCCGGCGCTGTGTCGCAGTTGCGAGCGCCGATTTTTGAGGAAAAAGTCGTTGATCATATAGCCACGCAGGCCAAACCCATCGAGCGTAAGGTCGACAAGGACGAGCTGCTGAAGCCGGTCGAGGGGGATGATGCCTTGGCCGCTATGGCGAACACCCTCGGGACCGGGCCCGATGATGCCGATCACGGACACGACCACGATCATCACCATGGCCACGACCATAACCACGGACACGACCATAACCACGGGCA
The DNA here is from genome assembly GCA_046715905.1 of Hyphomicrobiaceae bacterium. GTDB lineage: Bacteria > Pseudomonadota > Alphaproteobacteria > Rhizobiales > Hyphomicrobiaceae. Next base: position 2,886 of record JBKJYG010000018.1, read on the forward strand.
TGACCACGACCATGACCATGGCAAGAGGTAAAGGATCGGGCCAGCTTGAGCATTGTAATTCGGGTCTTGCGACGCCAAATTTTGGGTGTTAACTTACCAGAACAAACCGAGACGACCGGCCACAGACAAGGGTCCACTCAACAGGCCAGAGAACGGGCCAGGCAATGGGAACGGCGGCATGAGCCTCATCACCAACACGTACTGGCCGACGGTCATCGAGCAGACCGCGCGCGGCGAGCGTCCCTACGACCTGCCATCGCGCATGCTGCAGGAGCGGATCATCTTCGTGATCGGCCCCATCGAGGACCACATGGCCTCCTCGATCTGCATGCAACTGCTGTTCCTCGAGGCGCAGAATCCGAAAAAAGAAATTGCCATGTATATCAATTCGCCGGGCGGGGTCGTGACCTCCGGCATGGCGATCTACGACACCATGCAGTTCATTCGATGCCCGTTGGCGACGCTGTGTATTGGCCAGGCCGCATCCATGGGATCGCTGCTGCTGGCCGCCGGCACCAAGGGGATGCGGTTCGCCCTCTCCAACGCCCGGATCATGGTGCATCAACCGTCGGGTGGATTTTCGGGACAGGCCAGCGATATCGAACGTCACGCTGAAGACATCATTAAGATGAAGCGAAGATTAAATCAAGTCTATGTCAAGCATACGGGTCAGCCCTACGAAAAAATAGAGACGACCCTTGACCGCGATTACTTCTTGACGTCGGAAGAAGCACAGAAATTTGGGCTGATCGATCGGGTTTTGTCCAGCCGCGCCGAAATGGAGATTGGGGGAGCACCCGCAATCGGCAAGTTCGAATAAATCTCGACTTTCCTGATCTACGGTTGCGCCCGCCTTGACTATGCGAGCTGGCATGTCCGTGCAAGCTGGCATAGTCAATGCAAGCAAGCTGGCGTAGTCAATGCAAGCAAGCTGGCATGTCCGTGCAAGCTGGCATAGTCAATGCAAGACCGTGTTGTGAAGGGACAAGCCGGGGTCTCGCGGCATCAGTGCTGCGTCAACCGGGAACGCTGCATTAATCCAACCTTGATCTGGTCCGCCATAGCATGCTGAGATCAGGCACACTGGAAGTCGAAGGTCGACGGTTTGAGTTCGTTAATCCAGTACGGATCGCCGATGGTTGGCAATCTGGTCCGTGTTGATGACGCAGCGTTACGTCGCGGAACCGAGGGGTGGAAGAAAGCCGGATGCCTAACGAAAAAAACACCCTGTATTGCTCGTTCTGTGGAAAAAGCCAGCACGAGGTCAGGAAACTGATTGCCGGGCCAACCGTGTTCATCTGCGATGAATGCGTTGAGCTGTGCATGGATATCATCCGCGAAGAGAACAAGAACACTCTGGTCAAGTCGCGAGACGGCGTGCCGTCTCCGCAAGAGATCTGCGCGGTTCTCGATTCCTACGTGATCGGCCAGGGACACGCCAAGCGGGTGCTGGCCGTCGCCGTCCACAACCATTACAAGCGCCTCAATCACGCTTCAAAGAGCAACGACGTCGAGCTGGCGAAATCCAACATCCTGCTGGTCGGCCCCACGGGCTGCGGCAAGACTTTGCTCGCCCAGACGCTGGCGCGCATCCTCGACGTGCCCTTCACGATGGCCGACGCCACGACCTTGACCGAGGCCGGCTATGTCGGCGAGGACGTGGAAAACATCATTCTGAAGCTGCTGCAGAACGCCGACTACAACGTCGAGCGGGCGCAGCGCGGCATCGTCTACATCGATGAGGTCGATAAGATCTCGCGCAAGTCCGACAACCCCTCGATCACGCGGGACGTGTCGGGCGAAGGCGTGCAGCAGGCCCTGCTGAAAATCATGGAGGGAACGGTGGCCAGCGTGCCACCGCAGGGTGGCCGCAAGCATCCGCAGCAGGAATTCCTGCAGGTCGACACGACCAACATCCTGTTCATTTGCGGCGGCGCCTTCGCCGGCCTCGAGAAAATTATCTCGCGTCGTGGCAAAGGCACCTCGATTGGCTTTGGTGCAACGGTGATCGGTCCCGATGAGCGCCGCATGGGTGACGTGCTGCGCAGCGTCGAGCCCGAAGATCTGCTGAAGTTCGGGCTCATCCCCGAGTTCATCGGCCGCTTGCCGGTCATCGCTACCTTGGAAGATCTGGATGAAAAGGCTCTAATCCAGATTCTCACGGAGCCGAAGAACGCCATTATCAAGCAGTACCAGCGATTGTTTGAGATGGAGGACGTCAACCTCACCATTACCCAGGATGCCTTCAAGTCGATCGCGCGGAAGGCGATCGACCGAAAGACGGGCGCCCGGGGATTGCGTTCGATCATGGAGTCGATTCTGCTCGATACCATGTTCGAATTGCCGGCCCTCAAGGGCGTCGAGGAGGTGGTGATAGGTCCGGAAGTTGTGGATGGTGGCGCGCGGCCTCTTCGCATTTATTCCGAACGGGCGGAAGAGAAGGGGTCGACCGCCTGAACCGCCCGCCGCTTGAACGCATCTGACTTCGTCACCAACTTTGTTGTTCGGTAACACACGTCGATCGATCAGCGGGCCAGGTTCTGGTTCAATCTACCCGACGTTGCGGAGCCCTGTACCGCTACCTTTGCCATCCTGACTCTGATCCCGCCTCTAGCCTCGCAAGGAACCTTGGACCTGCCAAAAAAGCCAAAGACGATCGTAAAAAGTCGCCGGCCAACACCACGGATCACGAAAAAGCCCACCCGTGCAGGTCAACATGCAGTCGAAGCGTCCGCCGCAGCAGGTACACCTAAATCAAGGCCAAGTGACCGGACTCCACCGCATCGGGCCGCGCGGGAGCGCACCGGTCGAAAAAAGGACGGAAAAGCGATGACGGAAGAAATCAAGCCGACGAAGCCAAAAGGCGCGGGTCGCGATGTTTACCCCGTCTTGCCGCTGCGTGACATCGTTGTTTTTCCTTACATGATTGTTCCTCTGTTCGTCGGCCGCGAGAAATCAATCAATGCCCTCGAAGAGGTCATTAAGGCCGAGAAGCATATTCTTCTGGTGGCGCAAAAAAACGCCAGTGATGATG
>JBKJYG010000019.1:0-6216 GCA_046715905.1 Hyphomicrobiaceae bacterium
GCCCAGAAGCGTGATGATGTAACCAGGCCGGCGCTCGAACTCCTGGGTGTCGAGGCCTGTTTCCTCCGCAAGCTCTCGTGCGACGCTGCCCTCAAGATCGATCTTTTGATCGGATCGAATGTCGCGCTGATCCAGAAACCCACCGGGCAAATAGGCCAGCCCGCCATTCAGGTAGCCCGCCGATTGCCGCCCGAGGATCACCGCGCCGTCGGCTGATCGGATCAACGCCGAGCCAAACCCATCATGAACCGCCGCATCGTCGAGACCCGCTTCGCGCCAAAACAAATAACTGGCGAAGCTGATCGCCGAGAGTTCTGCTTCAAGGCTCGTGTGGCTGAGGTGGAATCGGCGCATCAACAACACGGTGCCGTTAAAAATTGCGGGGTTTAGCGAGCTGCGTTTCTCCCAGTGGGCCGCGATGGCGTCGGCATGGCGTTCGGCGAACTCCCAGGGCTCCTCGACCAGCGCCAGCCGGCAGTCCTCAACCTCGACGACGCCCCGCGGCCACCTTCTCAAGCTCATGCTGCCGTGCGCCTCACCACTGCTCGTCATCTGGAAGTGTGCCCGGACCCTCGGACCCCCCACTGAACGTCGAATGTCGGATTAAATCCGAAAGCGAGCATTTCAACAGCGATATACGACGTGATCTGAAGAACTTGAAAACGCCGCACCAGCGCCCCATCGCGGTCCCGTTCGTAGCGCTTCATGGGACATCGACGGAGCGAACACAACACAACGCTTCGACACACCGAAAGGATGCCAACCAGCTTCGCAAATACCGGCCGCGGAGGCCGGTTACACGATCCGGACGGGGGCGAGTCCCGCTTCGCGCCAGTCCGGTGTGGCTTGTCCTGTCCTCACACGAGGGCAGGTCAAGCCCCGCTTCCCGGAAGGCCCGACGTATCGCCGCTCCGCCTCACACTGCCCCTCCCCGACGCGGCGCCGGGTCGTGCCTTCCGGGTGCATATCAGCACCTGAGCTTGCATCGCGCTCATGCGATTGCGCTTCAACGATGCACTAATTCCGCGACTTTTTGCGTTGCCTCGGCGATGGCTGCTGCCGCGCCGCATCGGGCGTCAGCACGCCCGCTTTCCAGGCTGGCCCTGCCCGCGATTAGGTGTCTAACTGGTCCGATACCTGCTGGAGGGCCTTCATGCCGACCCAACCCACCTTCACTTTCGGCATCGAGGAGGAATACCATCTCGTCAATCTGACGACGCGCGATCTGGCACCGGCTCCCGCGGCGCTGATGGAGGCGTGTACGGAGCGGCTGGGCGAGCGCGTGTCGCCCGAATTCCTGCGCTCCCAAATCGAGATTGGCACCGGCGTCGCATCGTCCTTCTCGGAGGCCCGCAAAGAGATCGCAGAACTCAGGACCGTGATCGCCGGGCTTGCCCGCGAACACGGGCTTGCGCCGATCGCGTCCGGCACTCATCCGTTTGCACGCTGGCCGGACCTCGAGACCACCAAGAAGGAGCGCTACGAGGAACTCGCGCGCGACCTGGGAGCTGTCGGGCAGCGGCTCGTCATCTGCGGCATGCACGTTCACGTGGCGATCGAAGACCCCGACCTGCGCATCGATATCATGAACCAGGTGCGCTATTTTCTGCCCCACCTGCTGGTGCTGTCCACATCCTCGCCGTTCTGGCAGGGGCAGGACACGGGCCTCAAAAGCTACCGGCTCACCGTGGCCCAGGGTAGCCCGCGCACGGGTCTTCCGGGCCGCTTCGACAATTGGAACCAATACACGCGCACTCTCGACGTGCTCGTCAATGCCAAGGTCATCGAGGATGCATCGAAGATCTGGTGGGATCTGCGGCCCTCCGCACGCTTTCCGACACTCGAAATGCGCATCACCGATGTCGTGCCACGGCTCGACGAGGCCATCACCATTGCGGCGCTCTACGTTTGCCTATGCCGCATGCTCTATCGGCTGCACCGCGCCAACCAGAGCTGGCGCACTTACCCCTCGATGCTGGTCGAGGAAAACCGGTGGCGATCGCAGCGCTACGGCGTTACGGGCACCTTATTCGATCTCGGCAAGGGCGAACTCGTGCCCTACAGCCGGCTGCTGGAAGAGATCCTCGAACTGATCCGGGAGGATGCGGCAGCCCTTGACTGCACAACCGAGGTCGAACGCGCCCGCACGATCGTCGCCAGCGGCACCAGCGCCGACCGCCAACTTGCAGCTCACGCGGCGGCTCTGGCGGCAGGCGCCTCCCCCATTGCCGGCCTGCACGCGGTCGTCGATCAGCTCGTGGCCGAGACTGTGGCCGATCTTTGAGCCCCAACCTGAGCGACTCTGCTGCGTCTGTCCCTGCTCGGGAAGATCGAGACAGAATCTATGGCCACGTTGGCTACTTCTTCAGCAATTCGGTTTCAATGCTGATGTGGATCTCGTCTGACACCAGCGGCACGCCGCGCTTGAGACCCCAGTCGCTCCGCTGCAGCATGCCCACGGCCGAGAAGCCGGCTGCCACCTTGTCTTTGTAGGCCGCGTTGACGGCGGCCAGCGGGTGCTCACCCGTGAAGTTCCAGGTCACGGCCAGCACGACCGGACGGGTCTCGCCTAAGATCGTCAAATTGCCGGTCACCTCGCCCGTCCGCTCGCCTATCCGCTTGACGGCCGTGCTGCGGAAGGTGATCGAGGGATGGGTCGCCGCATCAAAATAGTCGGCGCTTTTGAGCAGCCGGTCCAGAGCCTCGACACCAGTCCACAAACTGGCTGTGCTCATGCTGACATTGAGCCGAGAGTTCTCGGGAGCTTCAAGATCGAATTTGAGCGTCCCCTGATAATCCAGAATGCGCCCGGATTGACGCGAAAGGCCCAGATGATCCCAACTGAAGGTGATGTTCGTATGGCCCCGATCCAAGGCGTAGGTCTCACTGCGCGCTTCGCGTCCACCGGCCGATAGGCAGATCAGGACAGAAAAGGCCAGGAAGGCAGCCGTCTTGGCCAATCGGGAGAGCAGCATCGAAACGTCCTTTGGTGGTGGCGAAGCCCTGCATCGCGCGATCCGGGCGACCCCCATCGAGGAGGTCACGATCAAGCGCCGCCAAGGCTTTAGACCAACTTTATGGCAAGAGCCGGACGCCGGCGGCATCGAGCACCGGTCGTTGCAGCCAAATCTGCAGGTGAGCCGCAGCGTCAGACTATGGTCAAAGACCAGCCGCCATGCCGCCATCGACGGCCAACTCGGCTCCGGTGACGAAGGCAGAGTCATCGGAGGCAAAAAACAGCGCTGCCCGCGCGACATCCTGTCCGGTTCCAAAGCGCCGCATCGGCGTCTGGTCGATCATCGCTTTGTTGAACAACGGATTGCGCATCACGCGTGCGGTCATCGCCGTCTCTATGAAACCCGGAGCCAGCGCGTTGACCCGGATCGCAAAGGGCGCGTACTCGACCGCCAGCGCACGGGTCAGCGCCGAAACCGCACCCTTGGTCGCCGAATACCCAGCGAGTTGCCGCAGGCCCCGATGGGTCATGATCGAAGCGATGTTGATGAGCGAGCCGCGACCGGATTTCCGTAACAGCTCGAACCCATCACGGGCCACACGGATCACCCCGTCCAGATTGACCTCGCGCATGCGTATCCAGTCTTGGTCCGTCAGGTGGCGAAAGTCCGATCTGACGTTGATGCCGGCATTATTGACCACGATGTCGAGCCGACCATGCGCCGCCTCGATGGCGCGAAAAATCCCTGTCACGTCCTGCAGGAGCGAGACGTCGGCAGTGACTGCAGTCGCCCGGCCGCCGCGCTCACAAACGGAGGCGGCTCCCATTACGGCACCAGCGCCGTCCACATCGGCAATCCAAACGTGAGCGCCCTCCTTCGCAAACTCATGCGCGACAGCCGCCCCGATCCCGTGGGCCGCTCCGGTGACGAGAGCGATACGTCCATCCAGACGTTTCATGACCGTACTCACCAAGCCCAAGCGTCGGCCGGGGGTCAGGATCAGGCTAAAAATAACCAAAGCCCGACCGGCGGCGGGAAGGTGCGCCGCAACACTTCAGCACACCTCTTCACGGCGTCACTTGTAGGGGTCGTAGTGCCGGCCCAGGGAATTATAGTCGTGCCCGATCTTGAATTTGACGCCGAGCCGGACGGCGTCGAGATCCGTGCTGACGGAGTGGGGGATGGCCGTAGAGATCGTCGCATTGGAATTCAGGTTGAAGTCGCGACTGCCAAACCCCGCGTGCAGATATTCGGCAAAAAAGATGACGTGGTGCCAGGCTTCGAACTCGGTTCCGACCCCCGCAACCCATCCGGTCACTGTTTCGGACTGTTTGGCTGTGCCATCGAAGAAGGCTTCATTGGCGGGACCGCCGCGATCGCTTTGTGCCTCGAACCCGAGCCACGCGACGCCACCCGTGCCGTAAAGCAGCCAGTGCGGGTGCACGAACCCGCCGACGCGGCCTTTGATCGTGGCCAAGTAGTCGAACCCGTAGCTGGTTCTGGGCACCGTATCGATATCGCCGCGCACGTCGCCGAAGCTCACGTCGGCATCGAGGCCGATCAACCAGGTCCTGTACGGACTGTAATCGTAGCCAAACGATAGGCCACCGGCGAACCCGCCCGGCGAGGTTCCCGCAGCCGTCGGCAGCGTTTCGTCGAAGTTCAGGAACGTACCCTGGCCAAAAACGCCGAACTTAAGAATGCCATCGCCATCGAAGTTTTGCGCCGAAGCCAACCCCGTGGAGGCTAGCAGCAATGCCGCCGCCGCAACGCAACGTGCGATCGTACCCGGTGCCATGCATATCCCCCGTCGTGTCCTGCGAGGCGCGGTTGCCCGGCAGAATCAATTCGCAACACAGAGTTTACCATTGAAATGCGAACGGGAGACCGAGCGGGACAAATGGCCGTCGCACTGTGTCTTTATATCCACGCAGGATCGCCGAATTCGGATCGCCGGCACGCCTGCCGGGACAAAGACGCGAGGGCACCCGGCGAGCCCCCAAACCGCCACCCTTACCCTGCCGATGGCGGGGGCGGCACCCATGTCTCGCGCATCGTGACCAGTTCCTCTGCCGCGCTCGGATGCAGGGCCATGGTGCGATCGAAATCGGTCTTGGTCGCGCCCATGCGCATTGCGATTGCCGCTATCTGCACCATTTCCGCGGCGTCCGGGCCGACGATGTGACAGCCCAGCACGCGACCGCCGTCGGCGGCGACGACGAGTTTCATGAGCATGCGTTCCTCGCGGCCGGATAGGGTACCCTTCATCGGTCGAAAACGCGCCTTGTAGATATCCACCGCACCGACCTGGCTGCGCGCGGCCAGCTCTGTCAGGCCCACTGTTCCAATCTCGGGGGTCGAGAACACGGCCGTCGGGATCATGTCGTAATCGGTGCTCCAAGCCTGGCCGCCGAACACGCTGTCGGCGAACGCGTGCCCCTCTCGGATGGCCACCGGCGTCAGGTTGACGCGGTTCGTGACATCGCCGATGGCGTAGATGCTGCCCACGCTGGTGCGCGAATGCGCATCGACCAGGATGCGGCCGTCGGGACCCCGCTCGACGCCGGCCGTCTCCAGCCCCAGGCCCGCCGTATTAGGCGAGCGCCCGATGGCGAACATGATCTGGTCGGCCTCGATCTGGCGACCATCCGACAACACACCAATGAGGCCCGATGGCGTCCGCTCGATGGACGTGAAAACATGGCCGGTCAGCACCCGAATGCCGCGTCGCTCGTACTCTTCGGTCACGGCATCGCGCAAATCCTCGTCGAAGCCGCGCAGGATCTTGGGGCCACGATAGAGCAGCGTCGTATCCCCACCGAGCCCGGCGAATATCCCAGCGAATTCGATGGCGATGTAGCCACCCCCGGCGACGACCACCCGCTTGGGCAAGGTCTTTAGCTGAAAAGCCTCATTCGAGGTGATGCAGTGCTCGCGCCCGGGCAGCAGAGGATCGACATTGGGCGTGCCGCCCGTCGCCACCAGGATGATGCGCGCCGAGATGGTACGGCCGCCGGAGTGCAAACGCACGTGATTCGGTCCGGTGATGACGGCGCGGGTGTCGAGGGTCACGACACCCGCGCGCTCCAGATTGCGCTTGTAGACGCCCTCGAGCCGCGCGATCTCCCTATCCTTGTTGGCGATCAGCGTCGCCCAGTCGAAGGTTTGCGACCCAACGGTCCAGCCGAACCCGGCCGCATCCTCGAACTCGTCGTGAAATCGGCTGGCATAGACGAGGAGCTTTTTCGGCACACAGCCG
>JBKJYG010000020.1:0-7634 GCA_046715905.1 Hyphomicrobiaceae bacterium
CCACGGCTCTGCAATGATGCGCGGCGATCGCACCGCCTCGTAGGCGGCGTTGAGGATCAGCAGCGCCGCTACAATGATCAGCGCACCTTCGAGCACGGCCGAAAAATATTCGGCCTTATGATGCCCAAACTGATGCTGGCGGTCGGCCGGACGTGCGCTCACGCGGATGCTGATCAGCGCCACGATGGCGGTCACCACATTGACGATGCTCTCGAGGGCGTCGGAGAGCAGGGCAACGCTACCCGTCACCAGATAGGCAAGATACTTGATGCCCATCACCACCAGCGCAACGGCAATGCTGGCCGCCGCGATCCACGTCAACTGGTCCTGCTTGGTCGTCATCTAGGTCCGCTGCCAAGTCATTAAAACAACCGCGTCGGCAATCTCCCCCGCTGATACGCGCATTGGATCGGAATGGCAAAGCCGGAACGAAACGAGAGTTCCGACAGGCGGCTGCAAGCGGACGGGTAGAGCGTCAGTTCCGAGATGGCACGCCGAGCCGGTCAGCCTAAAGCGTCGCTGCATCCACGCCCTCGAACGTTTCGAGAAGCACGTTTCCCCGGTAATCGAGGTCGTCGTGGAGCCCCACGCGCGACTTGTAGTAATGCCAGGACACCTCATATTTGATCGTGCCGAACGCATACTCGCCGGATTCCTTTGGGTCCTCCTCCCTCCGGCTGATGCGCTCGAGAAGCCGGTTGCGCTGACGAACCGTGGCGCGGACAAACGATTTCCCGAACATTTTACGCGCGAGCCGGTCGATCTCCGCAAGATCGTCGCGCCAGCTCTGCTGCATCTCGGAATCCAAGCTTTCGCTCAGCCGCCGGTCGATCGCTGCCGCGACCCGAGCAGCCTTCGCTCCGCCGGATTGCGCATCCGCTGGTATGATGGCATCGACAAGCACGTCGAGCAGCTCGAACTCCGATGGTTTAAAAAACGCCTTGCCGGGCGTGGCAAGGCCCGATGGAGGAGGAGCGTTGCCGTGCGCCAAGGCTCCATTCTGAGCCGCAGCCTCCGACGGCACGGGGGCGGAGAGCACGCCGCCAAGGCCAAGCGCCATGAAACGCCGGCGGTCGAGTTCGCTATCTCGCATGGCAAGCGCCTCAAAGGTTGCCCTGTTTCAACTCACTCGCGAGATAGTCGCAAGATCGCCAGGCGAGCGCCAGAATTGTCCACGTCGGATTTTGGCAGCCCGCGGAGACGAAACCCGAGCCATCCACTACGAACAAATTGTTAACGTCATGGGATTGCTGGAACGCATTGAGCACGCTGGTCTTGGCATCCACCCCCATTCGGGCTGTGCCGACTTCATGGACCGAGGAGCCTTCAGTCAAAATATTGCGGTCGACCTTCGTGACTTCCAGGCCCGACACTGCAAACGCCTCCTGCATCGACGTCACCATGTCGGCGCACATGTTGCGCTCATTATCGCCGTACCGGTAATTGAAATTGAGCACGGGAATGCCGAACGTGTCCGTGACCGCGGGGTCGAGCCGCACCTGGTTTTCGAAACGCGGCAGCACCTCGCCAAGGCCATACATGTAGACGAAGGCTCCGGCGTGATCGCGCACCTTTTTTTTGTAGGCCGCGCCGAAGCCGGTCATGCCTATCGCATCCTCGGGAAACATCTCCTGGCCGCTGGAACCCTCGAGCCCATAGCCGCGTATGAAGCTGCCGCTCTGGCTTTGGGAAACCTTGGTGGCAGCATCGAGATTGCGAAAGCGCGGAACATAGAAGCCGCCCGCCCGGCCTTCCTCGTTCGAGCGCGGCGCGCCTACTCGCGGCTTATAAATGCCATGTACGCGGGGTCCCAGCACATGCTCACACAGGTTATGACCCAGGTGGCCGCTGGAATTACCCAGCCCGTCCGGATGCTGCCGAGACCGCGAATTGAGCAGGATGCGCGTTGATTCCAGCGTGCCAGCGCCGAGTACAATCACCCGCCCCGTCGCCTCGTACGCCTTGCGTGTCGCCGTATCGACAAACACGACGCCCTTGGCTTTGCCGGTCGCAGGATCGAGCCGGATCTCCGAGACGGTGGAGTTTGTCCGCACCGCTAGTCTGCCCGTGTCGTAAGCGGGGTAGATCAGCCCCGTCGGACTATCGAACGCCGCGTGAATGTCGCATCCGCCGACCCGCCGCTGACATGCGCCCCGTCCCAGGCATCGCGACCGGTACTTGTTGTGGCGCAAACCATCCGTGGTGACGCCCAGCCGAAAGGGTGTCACCACCCAGGATTTTTTCTCCTTTAACCGTCCTCTCATATGAACTTCGGCGGCGTTCAGGCGCATGGGGCGCTGGTAGATCGAATCCGGCAACCAGGGCAGGTTTTCCACGACGCCCGATATGCCGAGATAGCGATCAACCCGATCATAGTAGGGCTGGATGTCCGCATACGAGATCGGCCAATCCACGCCATAGCCGTCGCGGCTTGCGGCCTTTAGATCATAGTCGGACAGCCTCAAGGCGAGGCGGCCCCAAACATTGGTCTTGCCCCCGAGAGTCCGGCTGCGAACCCACGAGAATTGAGTTCCTGTATACGGGTGGTCATGCTCGTTGACGAACAGCTCCTTGGTATAGTCGGGTCCTTCACCGAGCTGCTGCCAATTCATGACATTGGTGTAGCGACCGAAATTTCGAGCATAGGGCGGCGCGAATTTCTTGTAGTCGCTTTCATCCAGAACGTAAGTGTCCGGCGGCAGACGGCCGCCTCGAGGGTGCTCGTAGGGCCATTGCATCGATTTAAGGGTTTGCGTCGTGTCGACTTGACGCCCGGCTTCGAGCATCAAAACATTGAGGCCGTGCACCGTCAAAGCATGCGCGGCCATACCGCCTGCCGCACCGGAACCGACCACGATGACGTCCCACATGCGTCTGAGGTCGATCGTTTCGGGATCTGGCAAGGCCGGTGCCGCTTCCATCGCCACTCTTCCCCCACTCGCAACGACTGACGTGGAGAATAGAATAGAGATTGCGGACTTTCCGCCTAGCTCACACGGAGCCGCACGCGCGACCCCGGCTGGGGACCGGTCAGGAGATGCTTTTCAGCTCGGAAAAGCCGATTAATCGCCGCCGCTCCTCGTCCCACAGCGATAGCCGGGCACATTTGAAACTCTCGAGCAAGGATAGACGATTGAGCGTTTTGAACTCGGGCGTGGCCTCGAGGCAATCCCGCAACCGGTAATTGGGAATGAGGCTACTCAGGTGGTGAATGTGGTGCAGGCCGATATGACCGGTGAACCAGTTCAGGACTGGGTTGAGCACGTAAAAGGAGCTGCCATGTACGGCCGAAAGTTGAAAATCCCAAGCCTCCGACGTATCCCAGTGGGTATCCTCAAATTGATGCTGGATGAAAAATAACCAACCTCCCACGGCAGACGCCACGACAATGGCTGGAACGGCAGTGAGGACGAGCGTCTTGAACCCGATCAGTAAGCCCAGCCCGCCATAAACAATCGCGATTGCAAGATCGAGCCCGAGCACGCTCTGCCACGTTTCCCTTACGGGCAGCGGATGACCCCATGGCAGCCGCTGTATGAGCAGGAAAAACGCTGGAACGCCGATCAGAAACAGGAATAGAGGGTGGCGGTAGACCCGATATCGCATCCGGGCCATTGGCAGGAGGGCCAGATACTCCCGCACAGTCAGGGTATCGATGTCGCCGGCACCCCTTCGACTCAAATTCCCCGATGTCGCGTGATGAAGGGCGTGCACCCGCTGCCAGAGCCCGTAGGGCGTGAGAGTGAGCACGCTGAACACCCGACCCAGAATTTGATTGGCAGTCGCCGAGGGCAGGAACGAGCCGTGGCCGCAATCGTGCTGCAGGATAAAAAAGCGCACGATGAGCCCGCCGAGCGGCACGGCCAGCAGCAGCGTCACCACGTAGGCGCGGTCAACAAACCACAGCATGGCTGCCAAGAGCACGACAAACGGCACCGCCGTCGTCACAATCTGTGTCACGGCTTTGCGCGTGGACGCTCCACGATATTGCCCGCAGTGATGCGCCAACCGCCGCACCGCATCCTTGCGCGTGCTTGCTGGATCCGACTGACGTTCGAAATTCTCTGGCCTTAAACTGCCGTCCACCCGTTGCTGCACGCGTTCGTCCCGCTTTCGTTGTGTCCTAGGGAGAATCGATTCCGATCTCCTGCGCTTAGCACGTGGCCATGCACAGGATAGACTTGATAGGTTGATACACTGGCTGTGTGTCCGCCGTGCATCATATAAGCGCGGCGGGACGCCGCATTAAGGCATCCCGCCGGAATATCAGCTCGTCATCGCATTCAGCAGTGCTCGCCGTGCTTCTTGTAGACCGGCTTGGAGATCGTGCGTGCGTGCTTCAGCAGCACCTTCTCCTCGACGAAATCGTACACCGCCGGCACGAAGGTCCGCTTCTGATAGGCCGGCTTCAACACGACCTGCTCTTTTTTCGTCTCGTACGTGGGCTTGTGCCACACTTTCTCGACGTAGGCCGGCTTGACCAGAACTTGGAACTGCTCGGTCTTGTAGACCGGCGGCGTGGTCTGGACGTCCTTTTTGCCGTGCTCGACCAACACCTTCTTGCTATGGGTCACGATCTTCTCGTGGCCATAGCCGCCGTGAACCTTGTGCGAGACTTGCTCGTACTTGAACACCGGAGGCGTCACTTGCACGTGTGTCTTGCCAGGCTCGACAAGCAGTTTCCGCTCGCGCGTCTCGTACACCGCCTCGGTCTTCTTGAATTCCCATTCGCCAGCCTTCACGAGGATCTTCTTCTCGATCTCGCCATAGACGGCGGCGATCTCTTCCACGTCCCAGCGGGCTTGTTCCTTGACGACCCGCTTTTTGACCGTGCCGTAAACCTCAGGCAACGTGATCTTTTCGTAGCAAACTTGCGGCTTGGGAGCGTGGCCATAGCTTTGACCATGGCCGTAACCCTGAGCCGCCACCGGTCCGCCGAAAAGCGTCAGGGCGGCCAGGGAACCCGCAACCGCCGTGCAGTATCGCATCGTCAACATGATCGTCTCCCGAAATCTGGCCGCCTCCCAGCGCCGGCTGGTATATCGCGGCATTACGAGACACATCGTATTATACGTTGTTCAGACACGCAAGGCGAAGCGCATCACGTATCCATCACAAATTCGCTAGGCAACCTTTTGCGCATCGGCCTGCGGCCAGAGTCGATGCTTGAGGCTAGGCTCGCAATCCATCCGCCAGCGCCCGAAAATAGCCTTCGGCCGCGGTCAGCCGCTCAACCCCGCGCGCGTCAGCCTTGCGGATCGCCGTGACCATCAGCCCTTCGATGACGAGGGTTTCCAGCCGCCGCTTGGCGCCGGCCAGGCGGCGTCCATCAATCCGGCCGTCGAGCGTGCTAACGATATTTTCGACATAGCCGGCGAGGCGGCCGAACTCCCGGATGGCGGCGCGCTCTGCGTTCGGGTCGGCGGGCTCCTTTGCAAGCTGCTCGAAGGCATCGACGGCGCGGCCGAGCGTACCTGCGATCTCATCGGCGTAGCGGGCGACCTTCTCGCGACGTTTGTCGTCGACCTCGGTCAGCACGCCTTGCCAGCGGCGCATGGATTCGCCGAGGCCGAGCAACTTAAGCGTATAATCGACAATAGGCATGCAAGACGGCCGGTTAAGAGTGCCTGACCGGCATTAAAGACCCATCCGGGCAGACGGGGAGAACTCGGCTTATCAAGTCGCGAACAGGGTGAACGGCCGCGGCTTGCCGATCGGTTCAACTACACCGGGCGCAGGCTGACCCGCAGGGCGCCTGACGCCTCAAGACCGGCAATTTCGGTTTCGCTCAAACCCGCCTCGGCCAGGATCTCGGGGCCGTCCGCGCCCAGGTGGGGCGCATGCCGTCGGAAGCTCGCGGCCGTCGAGGAGAACTCGAACGGACTGGCCGTAGTGCGGATCGTCCCTTCCGTCGGATGCGCGCGCTCGGTGAAGAACCCCGTCGCCTTGAGATGGGGATCTTCGAACAGGTCCTCGAGATCGTTGACGCCCATCGCCGGGATATCGTTGTCATCGAAGAACGCGAGCCACTCCGCCGTGGTTTTGGTGGGCATCAGCTCCGCAATGAGCTGCTGCATAGCGGGCTGATTGTCGGCGCGGGCTTGTTGCGTGGCAAAGCGTGGATCACACGCCAGCTCCGGTCGCCCGAGTTGATCCGTGAACGCCTGCCAGTGCCGGGCCGTGTAGACCACCGCACAGACATAGCCGTCCCTCGTGGGATAAGGCCGCCGATCCGGTGACAGCACCCGCGAATAGCCCATGCTGCCGCGTGCCGGGCAATACGTTGCGTCGAACAAATGCTCGGCCAGCCAAAACCCGGTCATTGCCTCCAGCATGGGAACTTCGATGGCCTGCCCCTCTCCCGTCCGCTCGCGATGGACGAGCGCCGCCAGCACGCCCATCGCCAGATGCAAGCCCGTCGTCTTATCGACCACGAGGCTCGGCATGAACCGCGGCGGGCCACCGTCGACCCGCGATTGCAGCATCGCCGCGCCGCTGACCCCTTGCACCAGATCGTCATAGGCCGGCTTGGCGCCGTAAGGACCCGAGCGCTTATAGCCCAGGCTCGACCCGTAGATGATGCGCGGATTGATCGCCCGCACGTGCTCGTAGCTCAATCCCAGGCGCTGCATGGCGTGCGGCCGCGTGTTGTGCATCAGCACATCCGCCGTCGCGATCAGCCGCAGCAGGGCTGCCAATGCCGTTGGCTGCTTGAGGTCGAGGCACAACGACCGCTTGTTGCGGTTCATGGCCAGGTACATCGGCCCCATGCGATCGCTCGGCGCATTGCCGGCGTTGCGCAGCACGTCGCCCTCGGGCGGCTCCACCTTGATGACGTCGGCGCCCATGTCGGCCAGGTGCATCGTCGCCAGCGGTCCCAGGACCACCGCCGTCAGGTCGATGATGCGGATGCCGACAAGTGGTCCAGGCATGCTTGGTCTCCGGAAAGGTCGGGTGATCGTCTCGCCGATAGCGCCACTTTGTGGCCCGCTGGTCAACCGAGCGACTGCCGCGCCCGGCACGCAGTGTGCCCCGAACTCCACGCGCGCCGACTTTTGGCACCAAGCGACCTTGCCTGGTCTTGTGGTGTGCGCGCGCGGGCGGCAGGGTTGTTTCGAAGTCAACGGGGGAACAGGACATGATGAAACGAGCCACTATAATCTGCGCCGGCCTCGCCATGGCAGGCCTCGTCGCCGTGATGCCGACGACCGCACACGCCCAGAAGGGCGGCGGCGTCTGTGTGGACAAGGGTGGCCGCGGCACCGGCAGCAGCACCGAGGACGCGCGCTTCCAGGCCTGGGAGGCGGTGCTGCAGGCCACCGACTGGGGCATGTGGGCGTCGTGGATGGGGTCGGGCGCCAAGGTCGGATCGGCGGCGGCTGGCTACAAGGTCAGCAACGTGCGCCAGCGCTGCGGCGCCGGCGGCTCGATGGGCCACGAATGCATCATCCGCGCGCGGCTGTGCAAGTGAGGCGGCGGGGACAGCATCGGTGGTGCTGTCTCCCGGCCCTGCGGGGGCTGAGGAGGCACGCGGCCGGTAGTTATGGTAAGGCCGGAGCTCCCGTGAGCGGGCAAGTCTCGCGCCCTTGATCCGCGCGCAGCCATAGTCAATATTGGGTTGTTGATTTTCCACC
>JBKJYG010000021.1:0-3254 GCA_046715905.1 Hyphomicrobiaceae bacterium
ACGGCTTCGATCGCGCGCGGGAAGGGCGTCGTGTCGCCACTCCAAAGGTACAGCTTGGCCGTCTTACCCAAGGGCGCTAGGCTCTCGACGACGCGCAGCGCCTCCCGCACCTCCTTGTCGAGATCAAAGGGCTGTTTCAAATAGGTTCGCGGCAGATCATCGGTGCCGGCGATAAACTTGCTCTCCTCACCAGGAGTCCGCTTGTTCGCCAGATGCAGCGCAGAGCGGGTGAGCTTTTCGCGAAGCGACAGATCTGGCGGTTGATACTGTTCGATTTTCGCGATCTCTGCTTGCCGATCGTAGGTCTCAAAAAAACTCCAGTTGTAGGGATGCGTATACGTGTGAGACGCAACCTCGACCTGGGGCAGGGCGAAAATCTGCCTCGCGATATTGCGGGCCGCCGGATTGCCGCCCAGTGCGGGGTCGATATCGCCGGCGATCAGCCCAACCGAGACCGGCAGATCGGGATAGGGTCCGATGGCCTCGCGCGCGATGACCTCGGCCGAGAGCCGCTGTGCCGCACGGTGCTCCTCGATTTCAGTGACGTTGTTCCAGCCATCGCCATCGATGTGCGAGAAGTAGATACGACGGCCTGACAGCGTTGTTGCATCGGGTACAGGAAAGCGCTCTTCGCCAAACGCCCGCTTGAAAAACGCAAACGGATTGAGGGTCCAACGCACGCGGTCGATCGCAGCTTCATAGAAGATGCTGAAACCCTGCGACGCGAAACCACCCCCCGCACTCGTCGCAACGACGGAAGAGACCGCACGGGCGCTGCCGGACGGCGCTTCGATGCCCAGATGTGTCCGCGTCTGGGCTCCTAAAGCCCTGATCATGGGGAAGCCGGGCAGCGCCCGGTCAATCGGCCGCTCAAACCCCAGCATGGCCTGGTCGCTGACCGTCACCGCGGCGCCATGCGTGAGATCGACATACTCACCCGTGTGAACCAAGCCGATGCGCGCCAGCAGCCTGTTCAGGGGGCCGAGCAGGGCGGCCGGCTCCGGCGGGGCAATTTCACCCAGCACCACGTATTTGAGGTCTCGGCCTGCGGCCCCGTCGAGCCAGGCCAGCACCGTTTCGGGCCGCCGCAGCGGTTCGATGAACCACGTGAGAATGCCACGATAGGCGGCGAGCGTGGCCGCATCCGGAAGCCGCGCGTTGACGTCCTGGTAGACGACCCGATAGCCCAGATAGTTGAGCGGCATTTCCGCGAATTTGTGGATGCGGGTTTCATGCGGGAGCTTTTCATGGCGGCTGTCATAGAGCGCCAGGATGGTGCGCTTGAATGAGCGGCCAGAAAACTCGATCTCCATGGCCTCGACCGCTGCCGGGGGGAGGGCGGACCCCAGGGCCAATGCCAGGGCCAGCCAAACGAGCACGCTGGTGGCGATCCGCCCCGGCATCCGGGACTTAAACGCTGTCGCCCCACACGCCCCGGACCCTGATCGGTCCCGCCCAACCATCACGCGCACTCGCCCCCGATCCTTCGTCGCAGACCGCCGATTGGCATCCTGTCGAGAAATCTCGACTTCGGCGACGCCCGGAGCGATCATATACGACGCTTCGACGTGGAGAGCACGGCCTTGAAACTCGTTATGCTGGCGCGAAACCCAAGCCTCTATTCACACCGTCGCCTGGTGGAGGCGGCGCGCGCGCGTGGGCATAGCATGGACATCATCAACACGCTCCACGTGCATATGAATATCACATCCAACAATCCGCTGCTGCGTCACGGTGGAAAAACACTGCCTCTCTATGACGCAGTCATCCCCCGCATCGGCGCGTCAATCACGAACTACGGTCTGGCGGTCGTGCGTCAATTTGAAATGCAGGGCGTCTATTCGTTGAACGAGTCCGTGGCCATCGGCCGATCGCGCGACAAACTGCGGGCGCTTCAGCTTCTGGCCCGGGCCGGCGTGGGGCTGCCCGTGACCGCGTTCGCGCACGGCCCGCGGCAGGCCGAGCACGTCGTAACCGAAGTCGGCGGCGCGCCCGTGGTGATCAAATTGCTCGAAGGCACCCAGGGCATGGGCGTCATCCTGGCGGAAACCGAGGCTTCCGCCCGATCCATCATCGAAGCCTTCTCGGCCGCCAACGTCAACATTCTTGTCCAGGAATTCATCCGCGAAGCCTCAGGCGCCGACGTTCGGGCCCTGGTCATCGGAGGCCGCATTATCGCCGCCATGAAGCGGACCGGGCGCAAAGGGGAGTTCCGATCCAATCTGCACCGGGGCGGCAAGCCCGAAGCGGTGGAGCTGACGGAGCAAGAGGCAGCAACGGCCCTCAAGTCGGTGGAGGCGATCGGCCTCAACATGGCCGGCGTCGACATGCTCCGGTCGAGCCGCGGGCCGCTGGTGCTCGAAGTCAATGCCTCGCCTGGGATTGAGGGGATAGAAACCGCAACCGGCATCGACGTGGCCGGCGCGGTGATTGATTTTCTTGAAGAAGCCGCCAAACCGGGGGATACCGGCACCAAAGGCAGCGGCTGAGCGGGGCCTGAGGTGAGCATGCAGAACCGGATCACGCAGCTAAAGATCGCGCCATCGATTTTGTCCGCCGATTTCGCCCGGCTGGGCGAAGAGGTGCGCGCCATCGACCAAGCCGGCGGCGACTGGGTTCACGTCGACGTGATGGATGGACACTTCGTGCCCAACATTACCATTGGGCCGGCGGTGGTTGCCGCATTGCGGCCGCACACGCGCAAGGTGCTGGACGTGCATCTGATGGTGGCGCCGGTCGATGGTTATCTTGAAGCCTTCGCCAAGGCTGGGGCCGATATCCTGCCCGTGCACGCGGCGGCCGGCCCGCATCTTGACCGCTCGCTGCAGCTCATCCGCAGCCTTGGCAAGAAGGCGGGCGTGGCGCTCAATCCCGCGACGCCCCCGAGCGCCATCGAGCATGTGCTGGATCGGCTCGACCTGGTGCTGGTCATGACGGTCAACCCGGGCTTTGGCGGCCAAGCCTTCATTCCCGCGATGGCGGCCAAGATCGCGAGCGTGCGGGGCCTCATCGGCGGCCGCCCGATCCATCTCGAGGTCGATGGGGGGGTGACGCCGGAAACCGCGCCGGTGGCGGTGCGCGCTGGCGCCGACGTGCTGGTGGCGGGGAACGCCGTGTTTTCCAGCGGCACTTACAAAGCCAATATCAGCGCGATCAGGGACGCGGTCGCGAAGGCCGTCGTCTAGCCGCGGCCGACGCTTCGCATCTGGCCAGTCTCGAGCCGGATCAGTCTGGCCGCCAGGGCTGCACAGCCG
>JBKJYG010000022.1:0-6487 GCA_046715905.1 Hyphomicrobiaceae bacterium
GCCATCGCCGGCGCCAATCAGCCATTTGAGTTCCAGCGCCTGCACGGTATGGGCGAAGCGCTGTACGATGAATAGCTGGGCGAGGGCCGCTCGCGTCACGTCTGTCGCATCTACGCGCCGGTCGGCGGTTACAGCGACCTCCTCGCCTATTTGGTGCGGCGCCTGCTTGAGAACGGTGCCAACACCAGCTTCGTCAATCGTCTTGCCGACGACGCAGCCCCGGTTGCCGACATCATCCGGGATCCGGTGGAGGTGGCGGAGCAACGCTGGCAGGCGAACCGGCTGCTGGCCACCGCAGGTCTGGTGCGGCCTCCGGCGCTGTTTGCACCCACGCGTCGCAACAGCGCTGGTTTGGCGCTGTCGGAGGCGGCCGTGCGCGGACCATTGCTCACGGCCATGGCAGCAGAGCTGGCGCACTCGTTCGCCGCGGGTCCCATCGTCGATGGTCGGGCGAAGACCGAAGGCCCCGATCAGCGCCCGATCTCGTGTCCCCACGACCGTCGGCAGCGCCTGGGGACCGTCATCGCGGCCGACCCACAGGATGTGGAGCGGGCGGTGACGGCGGCAACGCGGGCCGCCCATCGCTGGGATCGGGCGGGGGGCGCGGCCCGTGCGGATCTGCTCGAGCGGGCCGCGGATCTGTTTGCGCAAAACCGTCCCCGTCTGATGGCCGTGATGGTGCGCGAGGCGGGCAAGACGCTCGAGACGGCCCTGGGCGAGGTGCGTGAGGCGGAGGACTTTCTACGTTTTTACGCTAGTGAGGCGCGCCGGCTCTTCAGCGGCCCCACCGAGCTGCCGGGTCCCACCGGGGAGCGCAACACCCTCGAGCTTCGGGGGCGCGGGCCGTTTGCGGCCATCTCGCCGTGGAATTTTCCCCTCGCTATTTTCACCGGCCAGATTGCGGCGGCTCTGGCGGCCGGAAATCCTGTGCTGGCCAAGCCCGCCGGGCAAACGCCGATCACGGCCTTCATCGCCGTCGAGCTGTTGCATGCCGCCGGCATTCCCATCGACGTACTGCACCTCTTGCCGGGTGCGGGCGCCATTGGCGAGCAGCTCGTGCGCAACCCGCGCGTCCGCGGCGTGGCGTTCACCGGCTCCAATGCCACCGCCTATCGCATCCAGATGGCGCTGGCCGAGCGGCGGGGTGAGATCGTGCCCTTCGTGGCCGAGACCGGCGGCATCAACGCCATGATCGCGGACAGCAGCGCGTTGCCCGAGCAGGTGGTCCGTGATGCGGTTCGGTCAGCGTTTGACTCGGCTGGGCAGCGCTGTTCGGCCGCCCGCGTGCTGTTCATACAGGACGAGATTGCGCCCCGGCTGATCGACATGCTGGTCGGCGACACGCAGGCGCTGGAGGTGGGCGATCCTCTCGACTACGCCACCGATGTCGGTCCGGTGATCGATCATGCCGCCCAGGACGTCTTGGAAGCTCACAAAGTCGAAATGCGCCGGCGTGGCAAGCTGCTCGTCGATCTGCGGCTGCCGGAGGCGTGTCGGGTCGGCACGTACGTCACGCCGGCCATTTTCGAGATCGAAGCCATGAGCGTCCTCGAACGGGAGGTGTTCGGGCCCATCCTGCACGTCGTGCGGTACCAGGGGGGCCATCTCGACCGGGTCATCCAGGCGATCAACGCCTCGAAGTTCGGCTTGACGCTCGGACTGCATAGCCGGATCAGCGGCGTTGCCGATTATGTGGCCGAGCATGCGCGGGTCGGCAATCTCTACGTCAATCGCAATCAGATTGGCGCGGTGGTTGGCGTGCAGCCCTTCGGCGGCGAAGGGTTCTCCGGGACGGGACCCAAAGCAGGCGGCCCTCACTACCTCGTCCGATTTGCCACCGAGCGGGTGCGCTCGACAGACATCACGGCAACCGGCGGCAACATCCAGCTCCTGAGCCTGGATCCTACCGCTCCGTCCTGAGTCCTGTGCAGGCGCGACGCTGGGGTAAGCGACGTTCTCCCCTCAGTGCCTTACAAAAGGCGCGCGGGGGGTCTTTCAACAGTCGATCATGGCCGACCGGCGACGGAGCCGTGTGGCCGATGAACGTATCTGCCGCACATTGAGCCTTTGCGTGAAGTTCGCCGCGTTCCCCGCACACTCGTCGGGTTGAGGATATGACCGAAAGCCGTCCGGCCTCGAGTGGCCCTGTTCCCCGCGACATGCTGGCCGGGCAGCTCATAGCCCCCCTTGTTCTGGTGCGCAGCGGCACATGGAGCCTGGTCGGTAACTTAGCGCCGCTCGCCGTGGCGCTGGTGACGGTGCCGCTGCTGATCCGGGACCTTGGAATCGAGCGCTTCGGCATCCTGCTCATCGCCTGGAGCCTTGTGGGTTATTTTGGGCTGTTCGATCTCGGGTTGGGCCGCACACTGACCCAGTTTGCCGCCGAGCGGCTCGGGCAGGGACGCGCCGAGGAAATCCCAGCACTGGTCTGGACCGCGGTGCTGCTGATGGGGGTGCTGGGCGCGGTCGCCGGCGCGATGCTCTGGCTCGCTGGCCCTTCGATCGGAACCCTTATCCAGCTTCCCGTCTCCCTCAGGGCCGAAACCGTGGACTCGGTGCGATGGCTCGCCCTTTCGCTGCCGTTCGTCGTCACCACGGCGGCCTTGCGGGGCCTGCTTCAGGCGCATCAGCGTTTTGGCACGATCAGCCTCGTGCAGATTCCGACCGGCATTCTGAATTTCGGCGCTCCGCTGATCGCGGTCGCCTGCTTCGGGCCGGATCTGCGGCCCGTGACCCTCTCGCTGGTGCTGCTGCGGGTTGCCGCCTGCCTGGCCTTCTTTGCGGCAGCGGCCCGGATGGCACCTGCGTTCTGGCGTGCCCCGCTTTCCGTCACGGCGCTGAAGGGGATGCTGTTTTACGGCGGCTGGCTCACGGTCAGCAATCTTGTATGCCCCCTCGTCGCCTATCTCGACCGGTTCATGATCGGCAGCTATCTCAGCCTGCATGATGTGACCTACTATGTGACGCCGTTTGAGATCATTTTTCGCACGCTGATCTTGCCCGACGCGATCATCGTCGTTCTTTTTCCAGCGATTGCTACACAGCTCGCCTTGGACCGTAGCCGTATCGTCGGCATGGTGGCGCGCGTGGCGCGCATCATCATTTCAGCGATGCTGGTGGTGGCGCTGATTGCCGGGCTCTATGCGCGTGAATTGCTGGCGGCGTGGCTGGGCGCCGCGTTTGCAGCCAACAGCGCTCAGGTTCTCGTTTTGCTCGCGATCGGCGTTGTGGCCAATGCCTTCGGGCGCGTGCCCTATGCCGTGATCGAGGGCGCAGGGCGTGCCGACGTCACGGCCAAGATCAATCTCTGCCAGATGCCGTTCTACGCAGCGTTCCTACTCTATGCCGTGCCCAATTTCGGCATTGCCGGAGCGGCGGCGGCCTGGACGGCGCACGCCATCGTGGGCATGAGCCTCATGAGCCTTGCGGCGGCACGCCTCGTACCCGAACTGCGCACCACGATCATCGGCTATGCCGGGCTTGTGGGTGTGCTGGTGGCCGCCATAGCCGCGCTCGCGGCTTGGACATCGCCGTTCGTCAGCGCGGCGTGCGTGGTCCTGGCGATCACCGTCTGCGCCGCTCTGGCATGGCACGACAGAGGGGTACTGAGGCTGGCGCTGTCCCCCAGCTGGCCCGGCCGCCAGTTGGTCAAACCCGTCCTGCACGCCGCGCCGCGCGGCATGGGCTGACATGAGCTCGAACCGTTGACGCAACGTTGCGTTGAAGCGGCGGCACGGCGAAGCTTTCCAGCAGCTCGGACGGGGCTGTCTGCAGTAACGACGCCGCAAACTCCGATGTTCCGCTCCGGCAATCGAGCCAGGCCTCGAACGCCTCGGGCGGCAGCAGCGCGGGCATGCGGTCATGCAGGTGGGCGATCGAGGCAGCGGCGGGTACGGTCAGGATGACCATCGTCTCCAGTTCGCTGCCATCGGCTCCGAGCCAATGCTCCGAAATGCCGGCCAGCGCCATCGGTGCGCCGCTCCGGAGCCGGATCAGGTGGGGAACCTTCGCGCCGCGCTTGCCAGTCCATTCGTAGAAGCCATCGGCGGGGATGAGACAGCGGCGATGGCGCAGTCCGCCGCGAAACGAGGGCTTGTCCGGTGCCGTCTCGGCGCGGGCATTGATCAGGGTGGCAAAGGTTCGCGGATCCTTCACCCACGACGGGATCAGCCCCCAGCGGACCAGCCGCAACTCGGGCGTAGATTGGTGCTGGTCGAGCGATGCGCGCACGATGGCGACGGGCTCGGTCGGGGCGATGTTGTGACGCGGCGGGAAGCTCTCGATGTCACGCAGTCTGAAGTAGGAGCGGACGGCCTCGGGCGGCGATGTCAGGGAATAGCGGGAGCACATCGGGCGAAAGGGTCCAACAGCGCGCGGCAGCCGGCCACCGGACATCGGTTGAGGCCCGGCGCTGGCTCCGTTAGGTTGGCATATCGACAGCTGGTTGCAAGAGTGTCTCGCCCAATCCCTGGACGGCTCTCTGGCAGCAGTGAAGACAGAAGGTGAGCTGAATGTCGGGAGAGCCCGAACGCCATACCGGCTGGCCGCGTGCGGCGGCAAGCGTCGTCGTCCTGCGCGATCGCCACGTGCTTCTGGTGCAGCGCGGCAAGGGGGCGCTTGCTGGCTATTGGAGCTTTCCGGGCGGGCACATCGAGCCTGGGGAATCCGCTGCCGCGGCGGCCAAACGGGAGGTCTTGGAGGAGACCGGCGTGGAGGTACGGATCGACGATGTGGTCGAGGTGCACGATGTGATCTTGCGGGATCACGACGGCCATTTGACTACGCACTACGTCATCTCGGTCTTTTGCGGGTGCTGGGTGGCAGGTGAGCCGCGGGCGGCAAGCGACGTGCGGCAGGCCCTGTTCGTGGACCTGAACGAGGTCGGATCACGGCGGCTGACCGAGGGGGTGGAGCGGATCATTGCCAAGGCGGCGAGGCTCGCCCAAATCTGACCAGATCCGGCGCGAATGGTCTTCTCGAATCATCTTAAGGAGAGGATTGGAACCGGCGTCTGATCGCGCATCTCGCATCATGAGCGACTGAGTTGACGATGCGTTTTCGGGCCGACGGCCGGAGCTGGGCAGACATGATCACGAGCCTGCGTCGCTACACACTGGGTTATCGAGTGGCAGGTGTCATCGCGACGGCCGGCGCGGCAGCACTGCTGGCCGCGGTTCCATTCGCGAGCTCAGCCCAGCAGGGTGAGACCAAGCCCTACGACGACAAGCTGACCCGTTTGGCCGAGGTGCTGGGCGCCATTCACTACCTGCGCGAGCTGTGCGGCGCCAACGATGGCCAGATGTGGCGCGATCGCATGCGCGAAATCATGGACGGCGAAGGCAGTTCACCCCTGCGGCGCGCCAGGCTCACGCGCAGCTTTAACAACGGCTATCGCAACTACAGCCGCACCTATCAGGCGTGCACGCCGACGGCCGAGACCGCGATCCAACGCTTTCTGGCCGAAGGCGCGAGCTTGGCGGATGGACTGGTCAAGTCGGTTCCATGATAACGGCGGCGCTTCGCAACACTCTCGATTTACCGTTAAATCGCCCAGCTTGGATGGGCCGCAATTCGATGTGTTAGGAGGGCTCGTGGCAATAGATCGCCAATATCGGAGCGAATGACGATGCACGGTGCGACGCGCTTGGCGGACCAGCCGGGCTTGGGCTTGGGCGAGAGCAAGGATGAGAGCCTGCGGGCTCTGAATTGCATCCTGGAAGCTTGGGAGCAAGGTGCTGCGGATGGCATCGCGCCTGAGTTCCTGGCCTATGCTGCCCTCTATGCTGCATTGAGCGATCTCGTCGGCGCTTACGGCGAGGATGCGGTCGCCACGCTTGCGTCGGGCTTGTCGCATCGCATTCGGTCGGGCGAGTTCAGCCTTTATGCGGCTCGTCAGTAAGCCGCTTCCGCTCGCGCCCTTAAACGAAGCTGAGGAAGCGCAGTCGCTTGAACACCATCTCCGCGATCAGAAGCCCGCCGAAGGCAATCAGAACCAAGCCGGCCACCTTGTTAATGCGGCTCATGCGCGTCTCATCCAGTGTGTGGCGAATGGTGCTGATGAGGCGAGAGACCACGACCCAGTAGATAAAGCTGCCCCCCATAACGGCTGCCACCATGGCCACGGCATCGATATACGACTCAACCTCGACGAAAGAGCTGATGCCACCGAAGATTGCCACCAGGCCAAGCACCGCACCCGGATTGGTTATCGTGAGGAAAAAGAGCTGCGGGATATCCCAGATATAATCGAACAGCGTTGCCTTCTCGGCTTCATGGGCGCTCGCGAACGACGGTTTGGTGAGATAGAGCTTGGCGCCTGCTCCGATCAGGGCCAGGCCGCCGATGATCTGGATGACGGTCCGATAATCTCTGATGGCGCCCGACAACGCGTTCACGCCCAGCGACGCACCAAGTGCGATCAGCCCGTCGCCAAGCATGATGCCTAGCCCGGCAGCCATGCCCCCGAAAAAGCCGCGCTCGACGGCAC
>JBKJYG010000023.1:0-3687 GCA_046715905.1 Hyphomicrobiaceae bacterium
CAGTAGGCCCGGTGCGTTGGTGTGAGCGAATTCGTCGACCAGTAATAGAGCGGGACGCCGGGCAATTGCGGCCTCGATGTCGAATTCCATGATCGTGCGATTGCGATAGGTTACATCGCCGCGTTGCACCATCTGGACTACTCACGGTCCACCCGCGTCCTCTGGCTGCTTGAAGAGCTCGGCCTTGACTACGACCTCGTACGATATCGCCGAAATTTGGGCGGACCGGCCCGGAGGAACTCAAGCGCATCCACCCGCTCGGCAAGTCGCCGGTGATCGTGGACGGCGATTTGGTGTTGGCAGAGTCGAGCGCGATCTTAGCCGGTTGCGAACTATCTTAGCTGGGAGGTTTCGTGGTGCACGCTTTTCCTCGAGGAACTGTCCACGAAGCACGTGAAGATTTTCAAACAGCAGTGCGATCAAATCCGAAAGTCTTTGTGCTGTGGGAAAGCTTGACACCGCTCGGTCGAAATGAGTTCATTTGCTGGGTCGATGACGCGAAACAGCCAACAACGCGCCGACGTGGTATTAAGCGATCCTGTGACGAACTGTTGGAGGGGAAGAAGCGACCTTGCTGCTGGGCGGGCTGCATTCACCGCACCGACAAGGCTCCAAGCCGATGGCAGCAGGCAGTCCTGATTGATCAGAAGGCAAAGAACGGCTCATAAACCGGCTTGCGAGCGAAAAGCCCTGCTTAGCTTACCGGCCCTTCGACGAGCCTTGGCTCAAGGGGGCCCGATGACACGTTCGGCGGAGACTGGCCACGGCCAAGCGTGACGCGATCTTTCCTTCAGGCCGTCAGGCGCTCTACGAGATCAACCGATATTCCGCAGCGATCCGATCGGGTGACCTGCTCTTGTCTTGGGCAAGGTGGCGCGTCGGAGAACCACCCGATAGACGTCGCGCAGGAGCCGAAAATTTCGGACTTTGATCGACTGGCGAGAGCCTCGGCGCTTAAGCGACGATCAGTTGAGAGGGCGGGACTTGTGTGCTTGCCCCCCACACGCGGCGATCAGGACCGCGCCTCGCGCTTGAAAAAATAGTGCAGCACGAAGTGCGCTGGCGAGACCACGGCGACGAGTTCCCAGCCTTCCGCTCCCAACTCGTTAAGTTCGTTGGCATCCATTGTCTTCTCGATCATCAAAAATTGCCATTGCATCGTATTTTCTCCAAAGGTTCTCGAACGTTGGCAAACTAAAAATGCGGCTGCAACGGCAAAGATCGCGTAATCGAAAGCGCATCTTGATTGCGATCTGACCATCAAGGGCCGCCGGTATATCACCGTCAATGTCCCGGGCGCGAAGCCATCCTTCGGAAATCCAGTGACCCAAACCCGTGGCGGCGTCTGCCATGCGGGCGACGACATATATGTCGAAGCTCAAATCCTGCTGTTGGAAATTCCGCAAGTGGCTGTCAAAGCGACCTTGGTAGGTGTTACTCAAAATGAAGTCGTTTTTGGGCTGCTTACCCCAAGAGTTCGAAATTGCGACATCGGCCAACATGGCCTCCCGCAGAGTTAGGCCCTCTTTCATAAAGATCCGACAGGCTGTTGATGCTGAACTGAGCGATGGTGGAAAAATTTCTGGATTGCGGCCCGGGGAGCGCAATGCTCGACTTGTTACACGACTGCGAGCGCTTGGCTTCAAAGATGGTGAAATTCCCGACGAACGTACGTTCCGAGAATTTTTCAAAAAGTTTCCGGGAAAAACGGAAAAGGGCGGCTGAACCGGTTTCGCCGCTACCTTGACGGCGTTCGCACGGATACATGGGCATCCACCGAAGCGGCGCACGGTGCGTTGCTTTTCGACGCACGCGAGGTGAAACGATGGATCGTCAAACCAAGCTTCTCGAAAAGATCGCCTATCGGATCGATGAGGCAGTAGAGGCTAGTGGCTTAGGCCGAACCACTATTTATGAAGAGATCAAAAGCCGACGTCTCAAGTCCGTGAAGGTTGCGGGTCGCAGGTTGATCCTGCGCGAGGATCTCGAGGCGTTCCTCAAAGCGCTTGCCCAGGCCGCTTGAAAAGGCACCGCCGCCATCGGTAGCAACCGGCTGCGCAACGGCCGACCGGGGTCATTCGGAACACCGGACGCGGAACGCCGCCACGGATATCAGCCGGGGCGGCGCTGAACAGATCGGCATCCATCAATCACCGACTGCCGAGAACTACGTGAAAACGTAGCCGCGTTCAATAGCGATCCGGTAGTCGGTCTTTCGTGAGATCGACCATGAAAGCCCGTCCGAAAATAGACTTCGAGGCAATCAACGCGGCCGCTTTGGCCAGCTGCCTGCACTCTGCGCCCGCTGGCTTCCGGACGGTAAGCGGCGCGGCCACGAGTATGTGGCGCGAAACCCACGCCGAGACGACCGGCGAGCGGGCTCGTTCTCGGTCAATCTCGCGACAGGCCGATGGGCCGACTTCGCTGTCGGGGCCCGCGGTGGCGATGCCGTGTCGCTCGCTGCCTATCTCTCCGGCCTCGGCCAAGCCGATGCCGCCCGCAAGCTCGCCGAGATGCTGGGGGTGCGCCATGAGCGATAACCAAGCCATGTTCGAGCCGATCATCCAGCACCCGGCCACCCCCATATTAAAGCAGATCGCGCCGATACCGGTCGGTGCTCCCCAGCCACCGCCGCTTCTGGGATCGAAGCGTTGGTGGTACAAGAACTCCTCTGGCCAACCCCTCTTCGCGGTGGATCGCCACGAGCCGCAGAAAGCGGGGGAGCGCAAGTCTTTCCAGCCGCTCACCCTCACGAAAATAGCACCGGCGAGCAGTTCTGGCGCCGTAAGCACCCGGAAGCACCGAGACCGCTCTACGGCCTCGATCATCTCGCTCTGAGGACTACCGTTCCCGTCCTCGTCGTCGAAGGCGAGACGACAGCCAACGCCGCAGCCGAGCTATTTCCCGATTTCGTCGTCATCACCTCGTCGGGCGGCTCCCATGCGGCACCGGCGACCAGCTGGACGGCTCTGGCCGGCCGAGACGTGATCATCTGGGGTGATAACGATGAACCCGGGCAGCGCTACGCCGCCGAGGTTACCAAGCGGGCTATTGAGGCAAAAGCCAATTCCGTCCGTGTCGTCGAAGCGCCAGAGGGCTGGCCGAAAGGTTGGGATCTTGCCGACGATCTGCCGGAAGGCGTCAGCGTGCAGATGCTGCGAGGCATGTTGGACGAAGCCCCGCTCCCTGCTGTCCGGCCAGGGGCTGCAACAAGTGCGCCCATAGATCTCAAAGAGGCGGAGATGTCGCCCCGCGACGCGCTCCTCGACATCTGCGACGAAGTCACCCCTTGGCGGTCTACGGAGGGTGTCGCATTTGCGCGGGTACCGGTGGACGGACACGTCGAGCACCATGCCGTCTGGTCAGGCACCTTTCGAAACTGGATGCTGCGCGAACTGGCGCGTCGGTACACCCTGCGTGGCCGCCCCGCTTCAGCCAGCGACCATGCCGTGCGCGAAACCCGCAGTTCGGTGGAGGCACGTTCTCTAATGGAAGGAGAGACGCATTCCGCGGCGCTCCGTGTCGTCGAACACCGTGGCAGCGTCTTCATCGATCTCGGGACGGCGGACTGGTCCGTCATGAAGGTCAGCGGAGATGGCACTGCTATCCTACCGCAGGCGCCGGTGCCCATCGTGAGAGGGAAACGTGCGGGGCCGTTCCCGGCCCCGGCGCAGCCCGGAAGTCTTC
>JBKJYG010000024.1:0-5901 GCA_046715905.1 Hyphomicrobiaceae bacterium
CTTCGAAAAATTTCTTCAGCAAGGATGTGAGATCGGCAAATGCATCCCCCGTGCGTGTGTAGGATGGTAACCGTCGGAGCGCTTTCTCGGCGTAGGCATCGAGCAGAACGTCAGCCTTGCCATCCCACCACCGATAGATGGACTGCTTGCCGACCTTGGCGCCGGCCGCAATCCGCTCGACCGAGATACGATTGTAGGGCTCGGTTTCCAGCAGCTCAGCCGCCGTATCCAGAATCGACGTTCGTGTCGTTTCGCTGCGGGGGCGACCGGGGCTGCGGGCGGCAGGAACACCCTCTGCCATGCGGAAAACCCTCCAGAAGATGTCTATTCGGTGACGTTTTGATTGTTAGCACCAGGACGCATTCGCCGGCCACTGCCGTTTGCGGGAGTTTGAGGCCCGTCCGCTTATGCTCGCGCGTGACTTGGCCAGGGGGCGGGGCGGACACGGGCTTCTCCCAGGCTCCAAACGGCGCTACTCTATGCTGTGCGATCAGGGAGACCTGCGATGGCGGATCAGCCAGCTCCGGAGTTACCACTCGAGGGTCTGACGGTCCTCGACGTAAGTTCCTTCATCGCGGCACCGGCTGCAGCCGTCGTGCTGGGCGATTACGGCGCCGATGTGATCAAGGTCGAACCCCCAGGTGCTGGCGACCCGCATCGCCTGAACATCAACCTGCCGCACATTCCGAGCGCCACGACCAATTATCCCTGGCATCTGGATAACCGCAACAAGCGCTCAATAGCGCTGGATCTCAAGATGCCCGAGGCGCGTCGCGCTCTCGACCGCCTGATCGTGCGCGCGGACATCCTGATCACCAATTATCCATTTCCGGTACGCGAGCGCTTGCGGTTGCGACCCGAGGACGTCGTGCCTCTCAATCCGCGGCTGATCTATGCCTCCTTCACCGGTTACGGCGAGACGGGACCGGACAAAGATCTCCCAGGGTTTGATTCGAATGCCTACTTCGCCCGCTCGGGAATTGTCGAAAGTGGCCGCTATGAAGGCCAGCCGCCCGCTTTCAGCTTGCCGGCGCAGGGCGATCGGGCATCCGCGATGGGGTTTCTGTCGGCTATTCTGCTGGCGCTCTACCGGCGTGAGCGAACCGGTCGAGGCGGGCAGGTCGCGAGTTCATTATTCGCCAATGGCTTGTGGTCGAATGGCATCCTGGCTCAAGCCGCGCTGGTGGGACAAAGCTTGGGTCTGCGGCCGCCGCGAGGCAAACCTCGCAGCGCGCTCTCGAACATCTATGAAACGCGTGATGCGCGCTGGATGCAGCTCACCATCGTGCGCGAAGACAAGATGTGGTCGGAATTATGTAAAGCTATCGGCCGGCCGTCGCTGCAGAGCGACCCCCGGTTTGCGGAAACGGCGGTCCGCCGTCAAAACGCCGAGGCCCTGACCGCCCTGCTCGACGACGTGTTCCGTAGCCGCGATTGGGCCGAGTGGCACGCCGTTCTGTCAGCACATCAGATCACGCACGCCCCTGTCGCCCGCGTGCAAGAGGTCGGCGAGGATCGACAGGCCGCCGAAGCCGGCATGATCATTCCCACCGACATCTCGGACATGCCCCGCACCATCGCCGCGCCGTTCCGGCTGGGCGGCGTGGAACCTTGCAGGCCTCAGCCCGCGCCAGAGCTGGGCGCTGACACCGATGGCATTCTCAGCGAGGCCGGGTTTTGCTCTGAGGAGATCGCCGCGCTGCGCCGCATCGGTGCGGCGGCTTGATCGATGGTTCACGCGTGGAGGAGCTTGCATGCACAGTATCGTCCTTGTCCGTATCGTTCTGCGTATGCTCGGGGCCGCACTGGTTCTGGGCTCAATCATGACGACGGCGGCTTCTGCAGCCGAGGATCGCTGCCTGGCGGTCGCCCTTGCACCGGATCGCACGCCGCGGATGCAGCCGGCAAGCTTCCGCTTGGCCCAACTCGCCAACGGGGAAGTCCGGCTGACCTACGTCGGCCATTCGAGTTTTCTCATCGAGAGCCCGCGCGGCGTAAAGATTGCCACCGACTACAACGACTATGTCCGCCCCTCGATCGTACCGGACATCGCGACGATGAACCGGGCCCATTCCACGCACTTCTCACATGCGCCTGATCCAGGTATCCGCCACGTCCTGCGCGGTTGGAACCCCGACGGTGGAGTAGCCCTGCACGATGTCACCGAGAGCGACGTGCGTGTGCGTAATCTGCCGACCAATATTCGGGACTGGCAAGGCGGCACCGACCAGTTCGGCAACAGCATCTTCATCTTCGAGGTCGCCGGTCTCTGCATCGCGCATTTGGGCCACCTGCATCACACCTTATCGCCGACACAGCTCGGTCGCATCGGACAGATGGACGTCGTGCTGGTTCCGGTTGATGGCAGCTACACGCTTGATCTGCCGGGCATGCTAGAGGTGCTGAAAGCGCTCAAAGCGCCCTTGATGGTGCCGATGCATTATTTTTCGAGCTCGACGCTCGACCGCTTTCTCGGCGCGGTGCCGTCCGATTACGAGGTTCGCCGGCAGGATACGCCCTCACTCGTCGTGTCTCGAGCAACGCTGCCGGGCAAGCCGCAGGTCGTCGTGCTGCCGGGGCATTGAGTCCTATCTCAAGTCAGGTTGCCTTGAGCCTTTTGTGTTTGCCAATCGGCATAACCGAGGCGCTTCAGCTCGAAGATATCGCGGCAAGTTTCAGATCGAGGGCAGGCATAGTCTAGCGGTCGATAGAGAGGGTCGGTGTCGCTAGGGCGCGCAGCCTTATTCGGGCGGAGGCTCAGCGCCCGTCTGCGCGGTTATGCGGCCATAATGCTCGGGGCGGCGATGTCGCGCGAAGTCGAAGATCGTCTCCTTGCCAAAACGCGTGGCATCGAGATCGCAGTCGGCAAGCAGCATCTCATCGTCTTCAGTTTGGCTCTCGGCCACGATGCAGCCGTCCGGATCGACGATAACGCTGCAACCAAACAGCGGGTGCCCATCCTCTACACCGGCCTTCGCAACGGCCACCACCCAAGTCGCGTTCTGGTAAGCGCCGGCCTGCAGCGAGAGCTTATGGTGGAATGTGCGGATGAGAGGGCCCTCGCTGGGGCGCTGTGAGTTCACGGACGGAGTATTGAAGCCCAGCGTTATCAATTCGACGCCCTGCAGGCCCATGACGCGGTACGCTTCGGGCCAGCGGCGGTCGTTGCAGATCAACATGCCGACCACGCCGCCGAGGGCGCGCACGACTGGGAAACCCAGATCACCCGGATCAAAGTAGCGCTTCTCGAGATGCTGGAAGGCGCGGTGCGGGTCAAGTTCGGCGTGCCCAGGCAGATGCACCTTGCGATATTTGGCGACGATCGCGCCGTGCTTATCGACGAGGATCGACGTGTTGAAATGTCGGCCCTGGGCGTTTGTTCGGCATAACCAAAGCTCAGGGCCAAGTCAGCCGCTCGCGCACGATCGAACAGCGGCTGTGTGGCCGGGCACGGCATCTGGCGCTCGAACCAAACGTCGGCTTCGGTGCGGCTTTCGTAATACCAGCGGGGAAAGAACGTGGTGAGCGCCAGCTCGGGGTAGACGATCAGATCGGCGCGCTCACGGACCGCTTGCTCCATCAGGCGCAGCATGCGCTGGACCACCGCGGCACGCGGCTCCGCCCGCTGGATGGGACCGAGTTGAGCAGCAGCAACACGGATATTTCGCATGAGACCTGGTGGCGGAAAATGAGACCCGTTTCGGCCCAAGCCGTTGACTTCAGTCCGCTGCCTCCGGAACGCAAAGCTCACCGCACAATTCGGCTCAGGGCAAAGCCGGAGCGTTGATATTCTTCCGCCGGTTCGGTGAAGCGCTTTTTGAGACGCGGGGCTTGTCGATTACTTGAGCTGCGACCAATCAAAATGTTCGTCGCACAAGGGTACAAACATCAGTGTCGTCTCGCCCATCATCACCTTGTCGCGCACTTTCAGCTCGGCATTCCCCGTTAACGCGGCCTCATTCAGATAAACCAGATTGGGGCGCTTGAGATTGGGGACGAGCTGATATTGGCGCTTGCGCTCGTCATAGACGAGGTAAGCCTGCTCCTCGCTGGAGATGCTGTCATCGCCGAAGTCGATCGGAATGCGCTGTTTGGACGAGCGTCCGATCGGATTGCTGCCGCGGTAAATAGCGCGGAAATTGCCCCGTCCCGGCCCCTGGACGACCACCAACCATCCGACCACCGGATCTAGTTTTAAAGCTTCGCTGATACCAGGAATACCCACAATACGTGTTACGCCGGGATCCGGCTGACGCTCCGGCGGGATCGCTGGCTCTGTCTCACGAGGCGTTGCAGCCGAACCGGCAACGAGCGTGCGGAGGTTGTTCTCTCCGAGCACTTTCGTCGGCTCATTGGCCGAATCCCAACGATTAGGGTTCTCGGGGTGTTTCATCGGGCTAACGTCCATTTCCCAAAGGTAGCATCATCCGCAGCGGCCGCTGCGCGAGTATGGCGCGATCTTCTCTCTTTTGTGTGCATTGAACAAGACACATTTCGATGTAGGGCTCGTGAGATCGAATGGGGGTCTCAAGATCAACCCCGTTATCAGGACCCAGCCATGGAGGATCCGATCCGAGCTCAGCTTGTGGTCTCGATTTGGCCATGCCACTGTTGATGGTCCCGCTTCCTGAAATTTCGGAGCGCCGCGCCTTGTTGCGTTTGCCACTTCGAGCCGACACGATCCTGGGCACCGAAAACGATGCCTACAGGGTCGATACGGTCCTCGCCTCCGGGGGGTTTGGAATAACCTATTTGGCCCGCAGCTTGCGCCTGGACCGTGAGGTGGCCATCAAAGAATATTTTCCTCAGGATTTTGCGGAACGCATCGGCCGCCGATCGGTGAGGCCGGTCTTGAGCAACGGCCGCGACGTTTTTGGAGAAGGACGAGCCTACTTTGTCGAGGAGGCCAGAGTTCTGAGCCGGTTTCGCAACGATCACATCGTGCGCGTGCTCGGGCTGCTGGAAGAGAATGGCACGGCCTACATGATCCTCGAATTCGAGGAAGGTCAAAAGCTCAAGGACTGGCGGCGCGATCTGGGTGTGCAACCCACACAGATCGATATTGACCGCATCTTCAGGCCTTTACTCGGCGCACTCGAGCAGATTCACGGCCAGGACATATTCCACCGGGACATTGCGCCCGACAACATCATCGTAAGGCTTAACGGCGCACCGGTGTTGATCGACTTTGGCGCGGCTCGAGTTCTTACCCGACGGAAGACGGCAACCCTCGGAGCCATCGTCAAGCCCGGCTATTCTCCTCCCGAGCAGTATACCTTGGATAGCGACCTGCAGGGCGCCTGGAGCGATATCTACTCGCTGTCCGCCACCATCTACTTCACCCTGATCGGACATGCTCCCGAGGACGCGGCGGGACGCCAGATCCGCGATTCCATGCTGCCGCTGCAACACCATCTTGGCCAAGAGGTTATCGAAGAGTACCGAGGCAGTCTGATTGCGGCCCTTAATGCCGGATTGGCGCTTGACCCCAAAGCCCGTCCAGCCACGATCAACGCGTTCCGGACCCTGTACGAGGGGGGCATAGCGCCAAAGGCGCCGTCTCGTCCCGCGGCGTGGCAAAACTCCGGCATCGGCCAGTCCGCTCCACATGAGGTTCTTCACCCCTCGGTCACCGCTCCCGCCGCCGACGTGGGTCGGCACGCCAGTCTGACGGCTCTGCTCATAGCAGCGGTCTGTACCATCGGCTTTATCGTCATTGGCGGGCAGTCCCACCCGCAAGGAAGCGTGCCGTTGATCGCGGTTTGCATCAGTGCCTGCTTTGCCGCCGTCGAGCGCGTCTCAACGCTCTTGCAGGGTGCCGCGGGATCGGATGCAGCCGCGAGCCTGGGTGCGGCTCTGGCCTTGCTGTGGGGTCTTCCATTCGGGGTCGCGGCATGGCCG
>JBKJYG010000025.1:0-10504 GCA_046715905.1 Hyphomicrobiaceae bacterium
ACCCGGGTCATACGAGCCCATGACGCCCACAAGAGCTGGCACATCACGCTGCGTTCGGAGGACCGAACGCGGCAAGTGACGGCGCGTGCGCTGGTCAACGCGGCGGGTCCTTGGGCGGATCTGGATAACATTCTGTCACCCAGCGCGGCACCCATTGAGCCACCCCAGCAGCGGCTTCGTTTGATCAAGGGCAGCCACATCGTCGTTCCCCGAATTAAGGGCACCGATGATGCGTATGTCCTTCAGCACCCCGACGGGCGCGTCGTCTTCGCGCTGCCCTACGAAGGCCGTTTCACCCTGATCGGCACGACCGACATTCCCTACGCGGGAGACCCCGCCGCCGCCGCGATCGATCCTGCCGAAGAAGACTACCTGCTGGACCTCGCTGGCCGCTTCTTCGACACGCCTTTGGCGCGCACCGACATTTGCTGGCGCTACTCGGGCGTGCGGGCCCTGCACGACGACAAAACCGCCGATCCCTCGGCCGTCACTCGCGACTACAAACTTGACCTGACTATCGGGGACGACCGGGCGCCGCTACTGACGGTGTCGGGCGGCAAGGTTACGA
Source organism: Hyphomicrobiaceae bacterium (assembly GCA_046715905.1). Classification (GTDB taxonomy): domain Bacteria; phylum Pseudomonadota; class Alphaproteobacteria; order Rhizobiales; family Hyphomicrobiaceae. The sequence continues at coordinate 569 of JBKJYG010000025.1, forward strand.
CCTATCGCCGGCTGGCCGAGGAAGCGTTGGAACGCTTGCGTCCCGTGTTCCCAACCATGGGACGGAAATGGACCTCTGTCGGCGCGCTTCCCGGTGGCGACCTGCCCAACGCCGATTTTGAGACGTATGTAGGCCAGCTCGGGCAGCGGTTTCCCCAGTGCGGCAAGGCTCGGCTGCGACAGCTGGCGCGCCGCTACGGAACCCGGGCCGTAGTCATTCTTGAAACGGTAGCAAGTTCGGAGCAGCGTCCCTGCGCTCAGGCGGCCTCCAGCGTTGGGCCGAATCTCTGCGATGCCGAAATCCGGTATCTCAGGGACCAGGAGTGGGCACGCACGGCCGAAGATGTTCTGTGGCGGCGGACCAAGGCTGGACTCCATCTTCCGCCCGCTCGCCGGGGTGAAATCGAAGCCGCGATCGAGACCGTCCTGAGCCGCTGACGGCATTGCGCCCCGGGCTTGGCCGGGCTTAAGTCTCACCGAAAGCCCGCCCGCCCAATGGAGCACTGACGATGACCCATCCGCGCGTTGCCATCATCGGTGTTTGGCTCGAAAGCAATCGTCAGGCCCCAGTTGCCACGGAAGCGGATTTCCGCAGCTTTTATCAACTCGAAGGCGAGGCCATCCTCGATGCCGCCCGCGAGCCTCAGCCGTTTCTGATCGCCGAGGCGGCCGCCTTCGTAAAGACCATGGATGCCACCGGGCCGTGGGAGCCCGTACCCATTCTCCTGGCGGCCTGTCATCCGCAAGGACCAATCGACGGCCGATTGATGGATCGCTACCTCGAGAAGATTCAGGGCGGCCTCGAGGCGGCAGGCCCATTGGACGCCGTGTACATCGCCAACCATGGTGCCATGATCGCCACCGATCGCGATGACCCTGACGGCGAACTGATAGCGCTTGCCCGCAGGACGGTTGGACCGTCGGCGCGCATCGTCGTGACGCTCGACCTGCACGGCAACATTTCGCAGCGCATGGTGGACGAGTGCGATCTGATCGTGGGGTACCGCACCAACCCGCACGTTGATTTCGTCGAGCGCGGCGAGGAGACGGCGTTGGCGCTGCGGCTCATGCTGGCCGGATTGGCCGACCCCAAATCGGCCTTCATCCGGCTGCCGCTGACGCCGTCTTCCGTGAGCCTTCTGACCGCCGGCGGGCCCTACGGCGCGATGATCGACTACGGCAACCGCCGCCGCGCTGAACTCGCCGGAGATATCCTCAATGTCTCCATCTTCGGCGGCTTCATCTTTTCAGATAGTGAAAAGAACGGCATTGGCATCGTCGTCACGGCAAGACGGGACGTCGGCCGCGCCCGCATGCTGGCGCGCGAGATTGCCGAACTGGGTTGGCGCGAACGGTCAGGCTTCAAGAAAAAACTGACGCCGCTGAAACGGGCCGTGGAGCTGGCGCTGACCAGGGACCGCGAGCCGATCATCTTCTCCGATGCGGGCGACAATCCGGGAGGCGGCGGCACGGGCCGGACGACGGAGCTGCTGTCGGCGCTCGTCTGGTCTGGAGCGACCGATGTCCTGATTGGCAGTTTTTTCGACCCGCCGCTGGCCAATGAGGCGCATCAAGCCGGCGTCGGCGCCAGGCTTAAGGAGCATTTCAACCGCGGACCGGGGCTTGCCTGCGATGCGCCCTTCGAGGCGGACGCTGAAGTCGTGGGGCTGCATCACGGCACGTTCGTAGGCAAGATCGGATATGCGCAAGGCCGCACCTTGAAGCTCGGGCCCTCCGCCGCACTCCGCATCGGCGGGGTAATCGCCATCATCATTTCCGATCGAACTCAAACCGCCGACCCTGGCTTCTTCGAGATCTTTGGGCTCGATATCGGCCAAGCTCGAACAGTGGTCGTCAAATCGCGCGGTCACTTCCGCGCTGGGTTCATCGCCTGGTTTCCACCCGCGCAGGTCTACGAAGTTGATACCGAGGGCCTGACGTCACCCGTTCTCGAGCGACGGCAGTGGTCTCGCATCCCCAGACCGTCCTATCCACTCGATGAAAGGACGACCTGGAGCCCTCCGGAGTGGTGATGGCGCCTTCACTCGGCCCGGCATCCCGTTAATCCTGTTTTTAAATAAAACAGTTGCCGGCGAATTAACGCCTCATTCACAACCTACCTCGCACGGCTCACTGCCTTGACCCTTCGGACGGTCCGGCAGCGCTTAAACCGCAGAGGACGCGGTCATCCCGCCCCTGGCATTGGGGCGCACCGCGCGAGGGAGTTTGCGTATGCTTAAGTTTACGACCCAATTGTTGGGAGGACGCCGCTGGCGTGCAGCATCGATCATTGTCGTTTTCGGACTGGCTTTAACTCCCGTCAGCGCCCGTGCTGATGAAGCGAGTGAATGGCTCTCCCGCTCCTTCGCAAAGGAGAGCCAGGCGAGTGGCGAGGGATCCGCGCGGGAGTATCGCCGGAGCGCACGATCACGCTACCCTCGTGGCATGAGCCGACTGGGGGGACCAACCCATAAGCAGGCCGCGCAGTCCATGCGCTATCGCAAGCGGGCTCTCGCGCAAGGGCCGACCATGATCGACCGGGCCGAGCGCCGCGCGTTGGCCGGTCGGCACAAGGTCCGGAATCGTAGACCGCTCGCGAGCGAGATCAGGACGGCTAGTCTGGGCGACATGACTATTCCGAAACCCGCGCCACCACGCAATAGCTTCGGCGCGGCCGGCCTCAAATGGCGGGCCAGCGCGGGATGCTTACCTTCGGTGTTAAAGACCGCACTGGCATCGATCGCCAGCGCGTTTGGCAGCGTCACCGTCAATTCGACCTGCCGCTCCCACTCGCACAATGCGCGCGTCGGCGGAGCCCGAAAGTCTTATCACCTGACCGGCCAAGCCGCTGATTTCCGTGTGCATGGAAATTGGCGTGGGGCTCAAGCCTTTCTCCATCGAAGAGGGGGCGTCGGTGGCATAAAGCATTACGGCGGCGGACTTTTCCACATCGACACGGGCCCGCGGCGTAGCTGGTAGCCTGACCCTGAGAGCGGCCAGCCTTGAGAAAGGCCGGCCGCTTTCTGCTCTGTTTAAAAGTCAGGCGCCGACAGCGTCCGACACGCACTTCTTAGTGAAGCTCGTCTTAGCAGCGCCGGCGAGTTTCTGCCCGGTCGCCGTCTTGGTGCATGACGTGGACGCATCCTTTTGGCACTTGGTCATGAAGGACTTGAGCGCTGCGCCAGCCAGCTTCTTGTCCGTTGCTTGCACTTTGCACGTTGCGCCCGGCGCGGCTACGGCGGCGGGTGGCGAGGCGGCAGGAGCTTTGGCTGCCGGCGTTTGGGCGATCGCCCCGGTTGCGATCAGGCTCATCAGGGCTGCTGCTGCGAGATATTTCATGGAGACCTCTTGTTGAGATGCGTGAGATACATGTTCGCACAATGCAAAATCTGACATGAACGGAAACTGAAGCGAAGCCGTTTCGTAATCTGATCCGTAATGCCTATGGCAGCCGGCCCATGAGAAGGGCTGGCACCTCACCGGTGAGTCCAGCCGCCTCAGCCACCAAAAGCTGCTTCAGCCCCGGGAGCCGTTCGACAACGCCCAGCCCGACATCTCGGACTGCACGCAGCAGTCGCGATTCGTTCGAGAACAGGGCATTCAAAGCCCCGAACGTGGCCATGGAGGTCACGGCATCGAACTTTCGCCATCGCTGGTAGCCCTCGAGGATCGTTGCATCTCCGGGATCAAGCCCAAGGCGCAGCCCGCGCGCAAGCAGCTCAGCTAATGCGGCGACGTCCCGGAAGCCAAGATTGAGGCCCTGCCCGGCAATCGGGTGGACGGCCCGGGCGGCATCGCCCACCAGTGCCAAGCGCGGCCGGACGAGGTCACGCGCGACATGGAACGCCAGCGGCCAGGGCGCCCGTGGTCCGTCAAGTTCGATGGTTCCCAAACGGTGCCCGAACCGAGCCTCCAGCTCGGCACGAAACGCATCGTCCTCCAGCGCCAGAATTTCCCTCCCCCGTTCGGCTTCCTCCGACCAGGTAATCGCCGTGCGGTCCCGCGGTAGCGGCAGCATCGCGAACGGTCCGCCAGGGAGGAAATGCTGCACGGCGCGGCCTCCATGCGGCCGCTGGTGACGAACGGTGGTGACAATTGCGATCTGATCTGCGGCCCAGGCCATGCTGCGAATGCCAGCGGCGTGACGGACGGGCGAGTTCCGCCCGTCAGCGGCCACAAGCAACCGGCTCTTCAGCCTGCGGCCATTGGCCAGTCCTAGACAGATGGAGGTCGCGTCGGTTTCGAGCTGCGAGACGGCTTCCCCCTCCACGAGAGTCACTCCGGGCGCCTGCTGAACGGCGGCGAGAAGGCTGACGTGCAGCCGCTCGGCTTCCAAAATGAAGGAAGCCGGACCGTCCGCCTCGAGCACGTTGTCATAGCTGAGCAGCACGGGGCGAATGGCATCCGCCAGCGCAGAATCGGTGATGTCGATGGCAGTCACAGGTTGGGCGTGGGGCGCCAGCTCTGGCCATACGCCTAAGATGTCCAGCAGACTGCGAGAGGCGGCCGAAATGGCGAAGGCGCGGGGATCAGGCGGCCGGCTGTTGCGCGCAGCGTCAGGCCGGCCATCGATCAAGCCGATCCGCAGCTCGCCTTCGAAAATACGAACCAACGCCAAGGCCAGCACGAGCCCAATGTGGCTCGTTCCAGCGACGGTTATGTCGAAGTCCTCGCGCAGGGTGGCGGCGGACATGACCGAACTCCTGCTATACTTCCCGCACGATTCTCAAGGGCCACGCTTTGGCAGGCCAAGCGTTGGCTGTGACATTGCGCAAGGACCATATCGGGCTATTCATCGAGGTAAAGCCCCATGTCTCACGAGCAAAGCCCAACTGCGACCCCGATCGATAGACTGCTGGGCATCCTCGACTTGGAGCGGCTCGAGGAAAATCTTTTCCGAGGACGAGGACCGCGCGAGGGCTGGCAGCGTGTCTACGGGGGTCAGGTCCTGGGACAAGCCCTGGTAGCGGCGGTTCGCACCACCCACGCGGATCGCCAGGCTCACTCGGCCCACGCCTACTTTCTGCTTCCCGGCGATCCGACCCAGCCGATCATCTACGATGTGGAGCGCATTCGCGATGGCCGCAGCTTCACCACGCGCCGGGTAAAGGCCATCCAAAACGGTCGCGCCATGTTCGCCATGAGCGTCTCGTTCCAGAAGGCCGAGGTCAGCCTCGACCATCAAAGCCCAATGCCGGAGGTGCCATCACCGGAAAGCCTTCCCAGCGAAAAGGAATTGATGGCACGACTGCTCACTCAACTTCCGGCGAACATGAAAAGCTATTGGGAGCGCGAGCGTCCGATCGAGATGCGGCTCGTCGATGCCTCGCGTTACTTCGATCGGGAGCAGCGAACGCCGGTGCAGTACATCTGGATGCGCGCCAATGGCGCCCTACCCGATGAAGCATCCGTGCATCAATGCGTGCTGGCCTATGCTTCGGATTTCACCCTTCTCGATACGGCGTTGATCGCGCATGGCAAGCTGCTGTTTGATCCCGATATCCAGTTGGCGAGCCTCGATCACGCCATGTGGTTTCATCGACCCTTCCGCGCGGATGATTGGCTGCTCTACGCGCAGGATAGCCCGAGCGCGTATGGTGGGCGTGGATTATGCCGGGGAAAAATCTACACGCGTGATGGACTTCTGGTCGCATCGGTGGCGCAGGAGGGTCTCATTCGCCAGCGAAAAACGGGGTTCGTCGTAAGTTAGGCAGACTGCCTGAAAAGGCGTCTTTAACTGACAGTAAACGAGGCAGAACCAGCTTGGCGCGATGCACCGTGTTGAACTTTCCGTTGATAAATAATCGGTTAGACCTTCCCTCCGCTCTGGCATGAGATTTGGAAAGCCTCGTTCATCCGTCGGGTCAGCACACTCGGTCGCACGACCCGCGAAGGGATGAAAATGGGGCGCATGTCATGAAATTGATCACCGCGATCATCAAGCCGTTCAAGCTCGACGAGGTTCGGACGGGTCTCACCGATCTCGGCCTCGAAGGAATGACCGTGACCGAGGTCAAAGGGTATGGCCGCCAGAAGGGCCACACCGAAATCTACCGCGGCGCGGAATACGCGGTCAGCTTCCTACCCAAAGTTAAAATCGAAGTTGTCGTGGCCTCCGCAATGGCTGAACAGGCGGTGGCCGCAATCGTCCAGACAGCCAAAACCGGCCAGATCGGCGATGGCAAGATCTTCGTGTCGTCGGTCGAGCACATCGTTCGCATCAGAACCGGCGAAACCGATGACGAAGCGATCTGAGCGCCGCATTCCGCCCTGCACTGTCATCCACCATCAGCCGAAAGCCCACATCCAATGATCCGACAGAATGCCCTCCGTGCTGCCTGCGCACTCGCGGTGCTGACGGCAAGTCTCGCACCAGCTTGGGCTGCCCCCGTCCCCAACAAAGGAGACACGGCTTTCCTGTTCACCTCGACCGTACTCGTGCTGTTGATGACGATCCCGGGCCTTGCATTGTTCTATGGCGGTCTGGTGCGCACGAAGAATATGCTTTCGCTGCTCATGCAGGTCTTCGCCGTCGTATCGATGGTCTGCATCATCTGGGTCGTTTACGGCTACAGCCTTACCTTCACCGGCGGAGGCGGGCTGAACAACTGGATTGGCGGCTTCGACAAGGCCTTCCTGAAAGGCGTGACCGCGGATTCGACGGCGGCCACGTTCTCCAACGGCGTCGTCATTCCCGAGTACCTGTATATTGCTTTCCAGATGACGTTTGCCTGCATCACTCCAGCCCTGATTGTCGGCGCCTTCGCGGAGCGGATCCGCTTCTCGGCTCTGATGCTGTTCATCGGGCTGTGGGTGACGTTCGTGTACTTCCCGATCGCGCACATGGTCTGGTATTGGGCGGGTCCTGACGCCATTGGCGATGCCGCGCGCAACCTGGCCGCCGCGGCACCTGATGCCAAGGCAGCCGCCGAGGCGGCACTCGCCGCCGCCCAAGCCGACGCGGGCAAGATATTCCAGTGGGGCGCCTTGGACTTTGCGGGCGGAACTGTCGTGCACATCAACGCCGGCATTGCCGGCCTGGTGGGAGCCCTCATCATTGGAAAGCGGGTCGGCTATGGACGTGAAGCCATGCCACCGCATTCATTGAAGCTGACGATGGTCGGAGCCTCGCTGCTGTGGGTCGGCTGGTTCGGTTTCAACGCGGGCTCGAACTTGGAGGCCAACGGAACCGCCGGGCTGGCAATGATGAACACCTTCGTCGCCACGGCCGCCGCTGGTCTCGCGTGGATGCTGTCCGAGTGGACCAGCAAAGGCAAGCCGTCGCTGCTGGGCCTCGTATCGGGAGCGGTGGCTGGACTCGTGGCGGTTACGCCGGCGTCGGGCTACGCCGGCCCAATGGGATCAATCGTTCTTGGCGGTGTCGCGGGGACGGTGTGCTTCCTGTTTTGCACGACTTTCAAAAACAAAGTTGGCTTTGACGACAGCCTCGATGTGTTCGGCGTGCATTGCATCGGCGGCATCATCGGCGCCCTTGCAACGGGCATTCTCGTCGCCCCGTATCTGGGCGGAACCGGCATTCTCGACTATGCCGCCAAGCCGGGTGAGGGGGTTGCCGGAGACTATGCCATGGCGACGCAGGTCATCTCTCAGCTCAAGGCCATTGCCATGACGCTCGTCTGGTCCGGCCTAGGCTCAGCAATCCTTTACAAACTCGTCGATGCGGTCGTCGGGTTGCGCCCGGATGTGCAACAGGAACGCGAGGGCCAGGACATTACTCAACACGGCGAACGCGCGTACAATTACTGAGTCGAAGTCCCTAGTTTGAGGAAGAGCTTTAGTGCGCGCGGCATTAGGCGGCTTGAAAGAGCCGCCTCTTTGTTTGCACTCAGATCCGGACTGAGGATCCAATTCTGATCATTGCGAGAATGATCTGAAGATCACGGCGGGACAGCGCGATGCACCCCGCGGTGGGGCCGTAATCTCGCCGGGCCAGATGCATGAAAATGGCGCTCCCGCCGCCTCGACGTCGGGGTCGGTCATTGTACCCGAGCACAACCACGATGTCATAGAGCCCATCGGCGCGCCAAAGCCGCTCGGCGCTGGCCCTATAGGGATGTGCTACGGGACGGTTGTAATTCGGATCAGCTGACGCATCGCACCAACCGTCATTGGGCCGTATCGAAAGCCTCTGCAGGCCTGATTGCAGCACGTGTGAGCGGTCGCGACGAAAGAGAACTGCCCTGATCGGCCACGCGCCGCGCGGGGAGGTCCCATCTCCCTCTCGCTTGCGGTACGAGCGTCCCGATCGCCCCAGGGCGCAGCGGAAGCGGCGCCCCCCGCACTCTAGCCATCCGACGGTGGCTTTGGCCGACAAGGCTCGCACGACGGCTGGCACCTTGATGCGATGTGGTGCCTGGCTAACCCTCCCGTTTCGCGGCCTCACATTCAGCATGTGTTGGAAAGCCCACCCGTCTCCTCAGGAAACCTATTCCATTTTGATGCGCGCTGAGGCAAATTCGCAAGCCGATCCGAAGGGGAAGCGCCGTCATGAGCACCGCCCGAACGATACTGCTAGTCGACGATGACGACGAGCTCCGCGACTCGCTCCGGGATCAGCTCGCCCTGCACGATGAATTCGAGATTTTAACCGCCGGCACGGCAGCCCAGGGCATTGAAATAGCGAAGAAAGAACGGCTCGACCTGCTGGTTCTCGACGTCGGCCTGCCCGATATCGACGGGCGGGAGGCATGCAAGATCCTGCGCAAGTCCGGCTTCAAAAGTCCCATTCTGATGCTGACCGGCAACGCAGCCGACGCCGATGTCGTGCTCGGATTGGACGCCGGGGCTAACGATTATGTCATCAAGCCGTTCAAATTTGCGGTCCTTCTGGCCCGCATCCGCGCTCAGATGCGGCAGCACGAACAAAGCGAAGATGCCGTGTTCACGATCGGGCGTTACACCTTCAAGCCGGCATCGAAACTTTTGCTCGATGACAAGGGCTCTAAAATCCGGCTCACCGAGAAAGAAACCTCGATCTTGAAGTACCTCTACCGGTCGGGAGAAAAGGTCGTGACCCGCGACGTCCTGCTGCATGAAGTGTGGGGCTATAATGCCGGCGTGACGACGCATACCCTCGAGACGCATATCTATCGGTTGCGGCAGAAGATCGAGCGCGATCCTTCCAGTGCCGAGCTGCTTATTACCGAAATGGGTGGCTATAAGCTCGTCCCCTGACGACGCCTCGCGGCGGCCGCCAGCCAACGGCAGGTGTTGCCTCTGTTCACTGGCAGGATGCGCCCGAATCACACCACTCTTGCACCCAAGGCATCGCGGTATCGCGGTCCGATCAGGTTGCGGGATGTTCCATGTCGAGAAACGTGATAACGGCCGAATTTCGGAACTTGGATATCTTCAGAGGCTTAGACGATGAGCAACTGCATTGCCTGGCTCGTCAAGCCGAACGGGTGATTTACAAGCCCGACCAGATTATCGTCAAAGCTGGCGAAACAGGCGACGCCGCGATTTTTATCGTCGCCGGGCGAGCCAAGGCTCTGGTCTCGTCCTCGACGCGGTTGGATCCCATCGACGTCGCGCCAGGGTCGATACTGGGCGAAACGGCAATGCTGACTGAGCACACATATCGCGCGACGGTGGTGGCGACGACGCAGGTGCGTGCCCTGAAGATCACTCGGGCCGCGGTGGCTGAAGAAATGCTGATTGACCGTTCGCTGGCGGAACACTTCACCGCCCGTCTGTCATCCCGGATTTGGAAGATTAGCTTGGAAATGCGGCGACTGGACCAGATGCTCCTGCTGGCGGAGCAGAGCTTAAGCTTGCCAGCCCGCCCATCTCTGCCGAAAGTCCAGAATGTCGAAGTGTTTTTGCATTGAGGACTACTGGAGCGAGATCAGCCCAAAACGCAAGACGCCCGACCCCGGGGGAGGAGGTCGGGCGCTGCAGCGCTTGGTGCGCTAAG
>JBKJYG010000026.1:0-6387 GCA_046715905.1 Hyphomicrobiaceae bacterium
AGGTGGACGTTGGCCTGGGCGCTGAAGCGGCCCGCTCGCTGACCATCGGCCACATCGTTCGGCAAACGGCCAGGCGCCCCTTCATCCAGCTCAAAATGGCGGTCGATGCCGCGGGGCGCGTGGCAACGGGGAACGGTTCACCGGTTTGGGTAACGGGCCCGGAAGCCCGCGCCTACGCGCATCTGCTGCGCGCCGAGGCCGATGCCATCATGGTGGGCTCGGGGACGGTGTTTGCCGATGATCCCGAGCTCAATTGACGCTTGCCGGGTCTGTTGGGGCGGTCGCCCGACCGCATCATCCTTGACCGGAGACTGCGCATCCCGGTGACCGCCAAGGTCTATCGCTTTGATCCAAGAACGCAGGAACGGGTCTGGGTGGCGTTAGACGCGGCCCAGGGGCCTGTGGCCGACGGAAGATTTGCTCAGAGTTCGGCCGAAGTCCTGCGCGCTGCTCCGATGCGCCGGTCCGGTGTCAAAATCGAACCCCTCAGCCGTGAGAACCGCGGTCCATTGCGGCTCGACGTCCCCACGCTGGCGGACGGATCGCTTGATTTGGAGCGGCTGGTTGGGCAACTCGCCGCGCACGGACTGACGCGGCTGATGGTCGAAGGCGGGCCGACCCTGTGGAAAGCCTTTCTTGGAGCGGGGCTCGTCGACGAGGTCTGTATCGTGTTCGGCGAAGGCCGGGCGGCTCAGCCGTGCATGCCGGTGCTCGAGGGATTGCCAGAGCCCTATTTTGCCGATTTCGGCTTGACCAAAATTGCGAGCCGCATGCTGGGCCCGGATCGGCTCCATATCTTCCGTCGAGAATCGATGCGATGACCCGGTCGATTTCAGCCTTCCGCTACTACGTGCGCGTGCGTTACCAGGAGTGCGACGCACAGCTCGTGGTGTTCAACGCTCGCTACGGCGATTACATCGACCTTGCCGTAACCGAGTTCCTTCGCGCCGTCTTCGCGCCACGCGATCCCCTCGATGGGTCGTTCGAAATGCAGGTCGTGCGTCAGCTCATTGAGTGGAAGGGGCCGGCGCGCTACAACGATGTGCTTGAGATCGCAACCCGCATTGGCCGATTTGGGACGACGTCATTCACGGTTGCCTTCGCGCTGCGGCGCGCGGGCGAAGCCGATCCCATCGTCACGGCCGAGTTGGTGTATGTTGTCATGGACAAGGCAACCTGGACCAAGCGGCCTTTGTCAGCAGATGAGCGGGCGCTGCTGGAAGCGGGTGCCCGAGGCGCGGTGGTGGACCACGCGGGTTACTTCCCGCCGGTTTTGCCAAGGCCATGACTGCTGGCAGACGCAGCGAACGGTGAAGCATGTTTACTGGTATAGTCACGGACGTGGGCGAGGTCCTCAAGAGACGCGGCGGAGTGTTTCGCATCCGATCGAACTATGCGGCCGACGGTATTGAGCTGGGGGCCTCGATCTCGCATGACGGCTGTTGCCTCACGGTGACCAACGTGCAGCCGGACGACGCTCCGAGCGCGCACGGGACAGAGCAGGGCGGAGGCAGTATCTACACGCTCGATGTCTCGAACGAGACCCTGTCCCGAACGACACTGGGTGAGTGGACGGCGGGCCGCCGCGTGAACCTCGAGCGAGCCTTGAAGGCAGGCGACGAACTTGGCGGCCACATCATGACCGGGCATGTCGACGGAACAGCCCTTATCATTGGCATTGAGGCCGACGGCGAGAGCCAGCGTTTGACATTGGAGGTGGCCGCTGAGTTAGCGCCCTATATCGCATCCAAAGGCTCCGTTGGACTTGACGGCACCTCGCTCACCGTCAACGAGGTGGACGATCGCAGCGATGGCTCAATGCGCTTTGGCGTCAATCTGATCCCGCATACCTTGACGGTAACAACGTGGGGCCGCAAAAGCACGGGCGAGCGGGTCAATCTCGAAATCGATCCGCTGGCCCGCTATCTCGAGCGTCTGCTCGAAGCCAGATCGAGGCGGCAATGAGCGGGGACCACTTGGGCACGGGTACGGTCCAACAGGCAGGCGAACCGAGGGGCGGAGCACGACCATGAAACGCGTCGAGTACGCGGAAGGCCAGGGATTTATCTCTCCCACCGAGGAGGTGATCGAGGATTTTCGCAACGGGCGGATGATCATTCTCGTCGATGCCGAAGACCGCGAGAACGAGGGTGATCTCGTCATCCCAGCCCAGATGGCCACGCCCGAAGCCATTGCCTTCATGGCCAAACACGGCCGTGGTCTGATCTGCCTCACCCTTACCGGCGCGCGGGCCAACCAACTTCGCCTCGAATACATGACGCGCACCAATGAGGCGCGCAACCGTACCGCGTTCACGGTTTCGATCGAAGCGCGCGACGGCATCGCGACGGGTATTTCCGCCCATGATCGCGCGCGCACTATCGCGACGGCGATCGACCCGACCAAGGAGGCGCACGACATCGTGTCTCCCGGTCATGTGTTTCCGTTGATCGCGCGGGAAGGTGGCATCCTCGTCCGCGCCGGACATACCGAAGCCTCGGTCGATCTGGCGCGCCTTGCCGGCCTTTATCCCGCGGGTGTCATCTGCGAGATCATGAACGATGACGGCACCATGGCGCGGATGCCGGATCTGGTGGCCTTTGCCCAACGTCACGGGCTCAAGGTCGGCACGATCGAAGATATGATTGCCTATCGTTTGAAGAACGACCGCATTGTCAAGAACACCTCCACCACCCGGGTCGAAAGCGTCTACGGCGGTTCGTTCGACCTCCATGTCTACGAGAATACCGTCGATCAGGTCGAGCACCTGGCCCTGGTGACGGGAGATCTGGCCCTGCCGGGCCCCGTCCTCGTGCGCGTCCACGCCGTGAACATGCCATCCGATCTGCTCGGCATCGGCACGGCCGGGGAAAAGGGCTCACTCATTCAAAAAAGCATGGACATGATCGGTCGCGAGGGCCGGGGGGTGGTGGTGCTGCTGCGGGATCTTCGGCCGCGATCGGTGTCGGACTGGCTGACCCGGCGGTTGGTGAAGACGAAGGGGCGCGGCGAGGAGCGCCGGTTGGTGGAAATCGGCATCGGCTCGCAAATCCTGCGTAACCTCGGCATTTCCGAGATGGTGCTGCTCACGAACCAGCCGTCGTCCCGCTATATCGGGCTTGAGGGTTACGGGCTGAAGATTATCGAAACACGGCGGATCGAGTAACCCATGGCAGGCAAGGCCAGCAGTGCGCGACAGATGGGCGGCGGCGGACCTGAGGGGGCCCGCATTTCCGCCCATGTCCTCATCATCGAGGCGCGATTCTACGAGGCGCTTGCCGACGAGATGGTCGCCGGCGCCATCGCCGAGATCGAAGCCCGCGGCGCGACCTGGGAGCGGGTCGCGGTTCCAGGCGCGCTGGAAATTCCACAAGTCTTGCGGGCGGCGACCGACAGCGGCCGCTTCGAGCATGACGGCGAGGGCGCCGCGCCGGAAAAGGTCGGATCTGGCTCCCGCGTGTTCGATGGCGTGGTCGCGATCGGCTGTGTGATCCGTGGCGAGACGTACCATTTTGAGATCGTATGCAACGAGGCCAACCGTTGGTTGATGCACGCGGCGCACGAGGTCGGTATTCCGGTCGGAAACGCCATTCTGACCGTCGACACCCTCGAGCAGGCACAAGCGCGAGCCCAAGGCGGACGCGCGGGCAAGGGCGGCGATGCGGCGCGCGCCTGTCTCCGGCTGATCGAGATCGAGCGAGCTTTTGGAAGCGGCGTCGGCCCGGAACGCTCGTCATGACCGATCCAGCTGAGCAGCGGCTGCCCTTGGCGCCGCGCACAGCGGCACGGCTGGCTGGGGTGCAGGCGCTCTATCAGATGGAACTGGCCGGGACGGATCTGCAAGACCTCATCGGCGAATTCTCGATCTACCGCTTCGGGCCGAAGGCCGAAGATGCCGCGCTGCGGGACGCCGATCGCGATTTCTTCAGCACCATCGTGCGCGGCGTCGTGCGCCGGCAACGGGAAATCGACCCACAGATCGATCGGCAACTCGCGGAAGGATGGCGGTTGACGCGTATCGACGCGATTCTACGCGCCATCCTGAGGGCCGGCGTGTTTGAACTCATTGAACGGTCGGATGTGCCCGCGCGCGTCACCATCAGCGAATACATCAACGTCGCGCACGCCTTTTTCTCGGGCGAGGAGCCGCGGGTCGTCAACGCGGTTCTGGATAAACTTGCGAAGCAAATCCGGGCATCGGAATTTCCTGACGCCTAGGCGCGTTTTCCCGACTGAGATCGGGCGCAAGCCGCGGGCCTCGTCGGCCATGCGCAAATCTGCTATATCCGGCTGACCAACGGCCGAGGACATGCTGAGTGGCCCTAGACGTACGCCAGAGGTGGAGCCGGACGCGGGCCGCAGGTCGGATGGTTCTTGCGCTGATGCTTGCGGCTGGTTGGGCAGCGATGCTGCTCTCCGCAACCCAGGCGCGAGCCCAGGTCGCGCGCGAGGCCGGCATCGCCCTTCAGCGCGGCAACACCGAACAGGCGGTGCAACTCTATACCCAGGCCCTGGCTGATCAGACTTTGCCTGCCGAGCGGCGCGCGGCGTTGTTGAGCGACCGAGGCGTCGCCCGCACGCGGCTTAATCAACTGCAGGGCGCAATCGAGGATTTCAATCGCTCCGTCGAGCTGCTGCCGGAAAATGCGTCGGTCTACAACAACCGGGGAACGGTGCTGATCGCCCTGGGCCTCGACCGCGAGGCACTGCGGGATTTTGAGCGGGCGGTCGTGCTGTCGCCAGGGTATGCGGCGGCCTATGCCAACCGGGCCATGGCGCGCGTGAAGCTTGGCGAGAACGAGACCGCGTTCCGCGATTATGCCCAGGCGGCCCGGTTGGCGCCGCAAAGCCCAGCCCCTCTGTCCGGACGTGGCCGTCTGCATCTGGCCCAGAACCGCCCCCATGCCGCCCTGCGCGACTTTGGGCGCGCGATCGTCATCGACGGCCGCTTTGGCCCCGCCTATCGTGGACGTGCCGATGCCCGGCTGGCGCTCGAGCGCTTCGAGGAGGCGGTCGAAGATCTCAGCCGCGCCACGGCATTTGACCCCACCAACGCGCAGATCTATTTGACTCGTGGATATGCCTATCTGGCGGCCAAGAACACGGCCGCGGCCGTGAAGGACTTCACCCGGGCTGCCGAAATCAATCCCCGCTCCAGCGCTGCGCTCGAGGGCCGTGCGCTGGCGGACGCCAAGGTCGAAGCCTACGATGGCGCCTTGAACGACTTGGCCAAGGCTCTCGAAATCGATCCCCGTTCGGCCCAGGCTTATGCCTACCGCGCCCTCGTCTACAAGATGATGAACCAGCCCGAGCTCGGCGCCAAGGACCTCGAGCGCGCTCTGAAGCTCGATGCCGAACGGCCCGAGGTCCTCTGGGCGAAGGGCGAATTGGCGATCGCGACCGGCAGCACGGACGAGGGGATTGCCGATCTGCGGCGCGCCGTTACGGCAAAGCCCATGCTAAGGGACGCCGCCGCAACGCTGCAGAGGCTCGGCGCCACTCAGACCGGAGAGGCGCCCGTTCCCGGAGCTGGCCTCGAGCCGTGGGAGGTGCAAACCACGCTTGGCCGCTTTGAAGCGCGCAATCCCGAGTTTTCCCGTCTGGTCGTCCCGCTTGAGATGATGGGCGCTGGCCAACCGAAGTTGCTCGAATGGGAGCTGAAAAAAGCACCCCTGAAGGGTATCGGCGTGCTGCGGTTCAAGGCGGGGCAGGTCACCGGCAAGGACGGGGTGGAAGAGATCGAGTATGCCGCCATCGTCGATGTGCTCGCGGCCACGGTGATCGGCGTCGACATCGTCCGACAGGGCAGCCGGATGGCGGCCTGGTCGTGGGACGATGCTCAAGTCGCGGTGACGGGCCTTGACGGCGGTACGGAAACGTATGTGTTGCGCACCAAGAGGGAGAACGTGGCCGAGCAGCCGCAGCGCCGCTACGAAGGGGAACGGCGCGCCGTCAGTGGCACGCCCGACTGGGCGCCGTGGGCACAACGCGGCCAAGGGGGCGGGGGCGGCGACGGACGGCGGCAACGGTCGCAGCCCAAAAGCCTGTTCGACATGCTCTTCAACTGAACAGCGAAGCTATAGCTGCACCGCGTTGAGCGTCGGGCGTGTCGTGGGTCGCCGAACGACCTGGCCGGGCTAAGCGTTGGGTCCGGGCTCACGACGGCAGTCGAGCCCCCTCGAACACGGCAACCCTACATCGAAAGAATGTTCGTGAAGTCTCCGAGCCTCCCCTGGTTTACGCATGATCTGCGGCTTGCCGACCATCCTGCGCTGACAGGGTCCGCCGAGCGCGGTCCCGTCATTCCGATTTATGTTCTGGACGATGAGACGCCTGGTCATTGGCGGATGGGGGGTGCCAGCCGCTGGTGGCTGCACGGCTCCCTGG
>JBKJYG010000027.1:0-3309 GCA_046715905.1 Hyphomicrobiaceae bacterium
CACGTCACTACTATGACCCCAGCAGAAGATGCCCGGTCGATCATGATCAATCAGGTATCGTGGGGCGCGGTGCTTGCAGGCGTGGTGGTGGCATTGGTAACGCAGCTTGTGCTGAATATGCTGGGCATTGGCATCGGTGCCGCGACCCTGGATCCAATGACCGGCGACAATCCATCGGTCTCCTCGTTCTCCATTGGAGGAGGCATCTGGTTTGGGATTTCGGGCATCCTTGGCGCGCTGGCCGGGGGCTACGCTGCGGGCCGGTTTGCGGGAGGACCGAAGGAATCCACCGCGGGCTGGCACGGCCTCACCACGTGGGCTCTCACCACGCTGGTCGTATTTTATCTCCTGACGTCGACAATCGGCGGCATTATCGGCGGCGCCTACCGAGGCATGGCGGGGGTTCTGGGCAGCGTTGCCAACACGGCAGGTGCGACCGTGCAGACCGCGGCGCAGGTTGCAGCGCCTAACCTGTCGCGGGCGGCAGATCCGTTTTCCTCGATCGAGCAGTCCGTACGCCAGGCAACCGGCGGTAGCGATCCCGCAGCCCTGCGGGATGCCGCCATTGCCGCCGTCCGTGCTGCGGTGACCGGTAACGAGCAGCAGGCGCAAGAGGCACGCGAGCGTGCCGCGCAGGCTGTTGCCAAGGCGCAGAACATTCCGATTGAGCAAGCTCGAACGCAGGTGCAGCAATACGACCAGCAGTATCGTCAAGCCGTAACCAAGACCAAGGAGCAGGCAGCTCAGATCGCCGACACAACCGCGACGGCTGTGTCACGGGGCGCTTTGTTTGGCGCAATTGGACTGATCTTGGCGGCCCTTGCCGGCTGGCTTGGCGGCCGCATGGGCGTCGTGGAGCCGACGGTCACGATGGCCCGCATCGGCAGCATGGCCAGAATGGCGCGTGAGCGCACCACGGGGCGTTCCTAAACGTTGTCGACCAGCACGAGGAGACGAAGTGATGGGTATGCTTAGTCAAATCATCGGTGGAATGCTGGCGTCCCGCGCTGCGAGCGGAAAGTCATCCCCATTGATGTCCGTGCTCATGGCGCTTCTTGCCGCTAAAAGCGGAGGAGCTGGGGCCATGATGGGCGGCTTGGGTGGTCTGGTCGAACGTTTCCGGCGCAACGGTCAGGGCAATGTCATGAATTCCTGGATTGGCACCGGAGAGAATGAACCCATTGCCCCCGACCAGCTTGAAAACGCGCTCGGCGCCGATACGGTCAACGATCTGGCGCGTGAGTCCAACATGCCGCGCGAAGACCTTTTAACCCAGCTGTCGCAAATGCTGCCGGGCGTGGTCGACAAACTGACCCCGCAGGGCCGCATGCCCGAGCGGTCGGAGATGGACCGCTGGTAAGCGCGAGCGGGAGACTGGCTGTTTACGTCCGCCGAGCGCCGGTGGGCACGTCGGTAAAGGCTACGTCCTTGTCGATGCGCACGTCTGCCGGCAGACCGAGCACCCGCTCCGCGATAATGTTGCGTAAGATTTCGTCAGTGCCGCCGGCAATACGCAGGGCGGGCGAATACATCAGTGCCTCCTCGAACAGCCCGCCGAGCGGTAGAGCCGCGCCCGTCAAACCTCCGGCGGATCCGATCAGGTCCAGTCCGAATGCGGTGATGTCCTGCAGCTTTGCTGCCGTCACGAGCTTCCCGATCGACGACTGAGGACCAGGCGTTTGCCCCCGCGAAAGTGCGGTCATCGTTCGGAATTTCGTGAACCGCAGCCCTTGCGATCGCACGTAGAACTCGGCAATTCGTTCGCCGATCGCGGGATCATCCAGCGCCGGGCCGCTCTCCGTCTCGATACCTCGCGCCAGCTCGATCAGCTCATTGACGTCGGGACCCGGCGCGTCGTTGGTGACGTAGCGTTCGTTCATCAACGTGGTGATGGCCACTTTCCAGCCATCGCCCACGGGGCCGATCCGCTGGCTGTCCGGGATCCGCACGTCGTTGAAAAACACTTCATTGAAATGCCGAGAACCGGAGATCTGCCGAATGGGTCGGATCTCGATTCCAGGTGACTTCATGTCAACCCAGAAGTAGCTCAGGCCCTTATGCTTGGGTTTCGAGGCGTCGCTGCGCGCGAGGAGCGCCCCGAAGTTGGCGTAGTGGGCGCCCGACGTCCATATTTTCTGGCCATTGATGATCCAGTCGTCCCCGTCCCGATCGGCACGCGTGCGCAGGGCCGCCAAATCGGAGCCACCCGCCGGCTCGGAGAAGAGCTGGCACCAGATCTCCTCGCCGCAAAGTGCGGGACCGGGGAAACGCTGTTTCTGCGTTGCCGTGCCCCAGGTGCAAATCGTGGGGATGATCATGCCGAGGCCGATGGTGAAGAACCACGGGATAACGCGGAATTGCCGCTCTTCCTCGCCATAGATGACCTGCTGCAGCACAGTGCCGCCGCGACCGCCCCACTCTTGTGGCCAGGCGATGCCCGCAAAACCCGCAGCAGCCTTCTGGGCCTGGAATGCCTTGGCCCGTTCCAGTGCCCCCGGCTCCTCCTGCCCTCGCCGATAACCCATCACCTCACCCGGCTTGCGCCGCTCGGCATGAGCTTCGAGAAACGCGCGCGCCTCGACGCGGAACTGGGCTTCTTCCGGCGTGTCGTTGAAGTCCATCATGATCTCCAGCTTAATCGAGCGGCGGCAGGCTTTGCGCGTTGCGGGTCTTCAGTTCGCCGATGAGCCGCTGCTTCCACTCCCGCGCGCCTCCCAGCGACAGCCCGAGCAACTTCGCGCGACGATAGTGGAGATGCGCGTCGCCCTCCCAAGTGTATCCCATGCCACCTTGTGTCTGCAGGTTCTCCTTGGTCGCCAGCCAGCCGGCATCGGTTGCCGAAATGCGAGCCCCGGAGGCCGCCAGCGGCAGCTCGGCCGCATTGGTCGAAAGCGCCCAGGCACCATAGTAGGCGTTGGACCGCGCCAGCTCGATGGCCACGTAGACATCGGCGAGCTTGTGCTTGATGGCCTGGAAAGAGCCGATCGGGCGACCGAAGGCATAGCGTTCCAGCGCATAGGCTTTAGCCGCGTCGAGCGCCGCTTGCGCGCCGCCCACCTGCTCGAAGGCCAACATGACCGCCGCGCGATCCAAGAGACCGCGGATCTGCGCGACGCCGATGCCATGCTCCAGCACGTCGGCGCGAGCACTGTCGAACACCAGGCGGGCGTACGAGCGGGTGGGGTCGATCGTTGGCACCGTTTCACGCACCACACCGTCTGCGTCTAAATCCACAAGGGCCAGCACGGGGCCACGTCGCGGCTCGATCGCAACCACGACTGCCACATGTGCCACGTCGCCGTCGGCAAC
>JBKJYG010000028.1:0-4026 GCA_046715905.1 Hyphomicrobiaceae bacterium
TGATGTCCGACCGCATCGCCGTGATGGACAAAGGCCGCATACAGCAGATCGGCCATCCTCAAGACATCTATGAGGCCCCGGCGAACCCGTTCATCGCCAATTTCATCGGCGAGTCGAATTTGCTGACAGGCACGCTTTCAGTCGAAAGCGATAAGGCCAACTTCCGCCTCGTCAACGGAATGATGATCAGCGTTGCCCTCCGCGACGACTTATCAGGAGCAAACGGACGTCCGGCCCGGATCATGATCCGTCCCGAGCGGTTCATCGATCTTTCACTGGCCGCGCCTGACGCTGGCTTGAACCGGGTCAAAGGCGAAGTTCGTGAATCGGCGTACACTGGCGGCTCCGATCGTTACCGCATCCAGACTGCCGATGGTCTCGAACTCCTCGTCAGACTTCCGTCGGGACCCGGCCGGCGGCGATATGAGATCGGCGAGATGATGGAGGTTGGCTTTGCTGCGGCGGATGCTCGCGTCGTCGAAGTGGAATGACGCCAAAATGAGCGCAGTCGATCAACCTCCGTCGCGCAGCTCGGCCCAGTCAATGGGTTCGACCTGGACGTTGAGCCCGTCGCTCCTTTTGACCTTGCCCGCACTGCTGCTCGTGGCGATTTTCTTTGCGTTTCCGCTGCTTCGTCTCTTGGCGTCGAGCTTTGATGGCGCCGGGCTGCCCTGGTACGGCAAGGCCCTTGGTTCAGACGGGCTCTACATGACGGTCATGCTGCGAACTTTTGAGATCGCGGCGATCGTCACCGCGGGATGCCTGGTCCTCGGCTATCCCGTCGCCTACCTGCTCGCCACCACGACGCCTTTCTGGCGGTCGACTGGTTTTGCCTTCATCATGCTCCCACTATGGACGAGCGTGCTTGTGCGGACCTATGCCTGGATGGTCCTGCTCGGTCGCAACGGCATCATCAATCGCATCCTGATCGATTCCGGACTGATGGCGGAGCCGCTGCGGCTTCTCAACAGTCAGATGGCGGTCGTGCTCGGCATGATCCACGTCATGATGCCGTTCATGGTACTGCCGATTTATAGTGCGTTGCACCGCTTGGACCCGGATTTGCCCAAGGCAGCGTATGGGCTTGGTGCAACCTCGTTGCGGGTCTTCACAACCATTTACCTTCCGCTGACGCTGCGTGGCGTTGTGGCTGGCGTGACCCTGGTGTTTGTCGTCTCGCTCGGTTTCTACATCACGCCAGCGCTTCTCGGAGGCGGCAAGGTCATCATGTTCGCGATGATCATCGAGCAGCAGGTTCGCGAGTTTCTCGCCTGGAATTTTGCCGGCGCACTCTCGATGGTGCTTCTTGTCGTAACGCTCTCGGTCTTCGGGCTGCTCAACGTCGGCGTCGCGCGCCGGCTGGACGAGTAGGGAGACCATGGTGGCAAAAGGAGCGCAAAAGGCCAGGCGTGGGGTGCAGTCCTCGCGATTGTCGCTGCAGATCGTCTCGGGTCTGACATTTGCATTCCTCATGCTACCCTTGCTGGTGCTGATTCCGATATCGTTCAGCTCCGGCACGTACCTGCGTTTTCCCCCGCCAGGCTTCTCGCTCAAGTGGTACGAACGCTATCTCGCCGACGCGGCGTGGATCGACGCGACCTGGCGCAGTCTCCAGATCGGAGCGGCCACGACCGTTCTGGCGCTTGCGATTGGCGTTCCGATGGCCTTCGGGCTAGTGCGCGGTACGTTTCGTGGTCGCAAGCTCATCGAGAGCGGCATGTCGGCTCCCATGATCGTCCCGCACATTGTCATTTCGATCGCCATCTATGGAATGTTCTCGCGCCTCGGCCTCATCGGTGAATGGTATGGCGTGGCGGTCGCTCACACCGTGCTGGCGCTCCCCTTCGTTTTGATCGTGCTCGTCGCCGGCCTGCGCGGCTTCGATATCAACCTGGAGCTGGCCGCCCAAGGGCTTGGAGCAAGCCGCATCGCAGCGGTTCGCACCGTGACGCTGCCGATCCTCGGACCGAGCGTTTACTCGGCGGCGTTTCTCGCCTTCATCACCTCGTTCGATGAGTTGGTCGTGGCGATGTTTCTTGCCGGGGCGAACATGACCCTGCCCAAGAAAATGTTCGACACCATCCTCACCGAGATCGAACCTACCGTGGCTGCAGTCTCAGTCCTCCAGATCGTTCTCGTCACCGGCCTGCTGATCCTCTCGGCGAGCGTGCGCCGGCAGACCGACACACCATTCACACGCTGAAGCGGGGGAACGGAACACGCGATGGCCCGAGCTGACATTCTGCACAAGGATTTCAAGGCAACGCCCTACTGGTGGGAGGCCTACAAGCCGACATCGGGAGAGCTCGCCGATATGCCAAAGAAATCACGCGTCGTCATTGTCGGCGCTGGCTATGCCGGCCTCTCCTGCGCCATCGAACTCGCCGACGCCGGCTTTGATAGCGTTGTGCTCGAGGCGGCCGATCTGGGCTCAGGCGCCAGCACTCGCAGCGGGGGCGGCGTCAGCGGTGGGGTGAACATCGGCAAGAGCTTCACGGGCCGCAACACAGTCACCGATCCAGAGTTGGCAAAGGTGCTGATGGCGTCTGGCTCAGACGCCTTCTCACTCATCGAAACCTTGATCGAGAGGGAGAAGATTGACTGCTATTGGGAGAAAAAAGGCCGCTTCGTCGGTGCCTGGACGCCGGCTGACTATAAAATCCAGGAGAAGAGAATTGCGGGACTTAATGCCTCGGCTGGCGCGGGTTCGTACATGGTGCCGCGTGAGCGTCAGCGCGAGGAGATGGCGTCCGACTACTACTACGGCGGCATGGTCGTGGAGCGGTCGGGCAAACTGCATCCAGCACTCTACTACAAAGGTCTGCTCGATGCGGCCCGGCGCCGCTCTGTCATCACGATTTGCGCGCGCGCGTCTGCGGATCGCATCACTCAGAAGGACAAGGGCTGGCTTGTTGTAACGTCACGCGGAGAGATCGATGCGGGCGACATCGTCATCGCCACGAACGGCTATACGGGGGACGTCACGCCAAAGCTGAAGCGTCGCCTCATTCCGCTTGCCAGTCATATCATCGCCACGGAGGAACTGCCGCCAGACCTTGCAATGTTGCTCATACCGAAGGGCCGCACGCTCGCCGACACCAAGCGGGTGCTTTGCTATTATCGAATGTCGCCGGACGGCAAGCGTATCGTCTTCGGCGGCCGTGCACGCTTCACGCCGGTTACGCCAGAGGTGAGTGCGCCGATCCTCTATCGGTTCATGACCGAACGTTTTCCACAGCTCAAAGGGACGAAAGTCACGCACGCCTGGACCGGCAACGTCGCTTTCACTTGGGATGCGCTACCGCACACCGGCGAAATGGACGGCATGCACTATGCACTCGGATGCAATGGCAGCGGTGTTGCCATGATGACATATCTTGGGCATCGAACCGCGCGACGGATCATCGGCGGGATCAATAATACTTGCGGATTTGAAATCTCGGAGTTCTCGGATTTCCCCCTCTACAATGGCAACCCGAACTGGGCCCTGCCCGCTGTCGGTGCATATTACCGCTTCAGAGACGGCTTGAGCCGGGCCATGGCCGCTGTTTCGCAATCTCAATAGTTTTCCGATTGCTGCGCAAAATCGGTTTTCTTGCCAGACAGACCACGAACACTACGCGGCTTCTCTGAGACTGGTCGCGTTCCCATGGCTACACCGCTGCTCACAATCGCGCTTCGTCTGCGTTGTAAGCGGTACGGGTCAAACTTACGCTTGGCCTCAGCCCTATGCATCCAACCAAGGCCTTAGACATTACCGAGCCAAGATAATCCGACGCCATGCTGGCAAACGCCACGCCCGCTCCGCCAGAGCAAAAGTTGCACAGCTCTGAGGTTGCCAGTTCGCCGGTAGATTAAAACCGCCTTCGTGCGACGCAGCGAGTGCGGACCGAACTTCGCCGGGTCGAGCCCGATTCCCCCGGAACAGCCTCACGTTGGCGAGAAAGCGCGGCGGAACGAGAGCCACTTGGCTTCGTCCTCCGACAGAGCCGATACGGTGGCAGGCTTGGTCATGGGGAGTTCCAG